>CAIJOT010000072.1 GCA_903822335.1 uncultured delta proteobacterium | reverse complement strand
GCATCGAACATGAACCAGTAGTCCCCCTTGTCGGTTGCGGGACTTCCTTTGCGAAACCCGGATAATCCTTTTTTAGCAAAAAGGCAGATAACACAGGGCGCTTCTACAATAGCATTATGTGCTGGATTGGTTGGCGGTAGAGCATTGCTCAACTCCTCCTTTACCTTCTGGTCTTTTACCACGATGTATCTGCATACCTGAGTGTTTGCCCAGGAGGGCGACCATCGTGCAGCTTCAAGGATTTCAAGGATTATCTCATCAGGAATAGGGTCCTTCCTGTATTTCCTTATACTCCTTCTCTCAAATATTGTCTTTAAAATTTCCATGTTCTTAAGACTATTGTAGCATACCTGTATTTATTTTCGCAATACATTAAAAAAACACAATCAACACAAAACCTGCGAGCATCAAGGATGCGCCTGTCAGCCTCTCCAGTATATCAGATTCCTTGAAAAAGATATAACCATACACAACACCAATCAGGATGCTCAACCTCTTTACAGAAACCATATATGCAACCTTCGTAAGACTCACGGCAATCATATGGGAGATCACCACCACGGAATAAAACATCCCCGGGAGAATTGATGCCTTCACTGCACCACTATGGAACATCGTCTTCAACCCCTCCCTGCTCTTATATAAGGCAATCGGCGTAAAAATAATCACAAGAGTTGTAGAGTATACGACTCCGAAGAATATGGGGGATGAATGTTCAATGGCTAATTTACCAAGGGCAGAGGTAATGCTGTAAATAAGAGCCACAATAATCATAAAGAGAGAGCCCTTTTCTTCTTTGATGGCAACAAGAGGCGCGAGGATGCCTTTTTTCACTTTTTTTATATGAAGGGTGTAACCACCAAAGGCAATGAGCAAAACCCCGATTGCCCCTGTAAGGGAGACCTTCTCTCCGAGTATCAGGTACGGGATAACGATGAGGAAAACAGGGGTTAACGAAAGGAATGGCAGGGTCAGGCTCAGGGGAGATATTTTTAAGGCTTTTATGTAAAATATGATTGCCATAATCTCGAGAGGTAACGCGATGAGGGAGGCAACGAAAAACGTGCTGTCAAGGGTAGGGATCGGTATAAAAAGAAGCCACACAGCAAGGAAAGGCAAGGCGAGTAAAGGCCTGAGCCAGGCAATTACATATTCGTCATGGGTGAATAGAGCCTTTTTTATAAGGGCATCGCTTGTGGCAAGGGAGAACGCAGAAGTGAGTGCCCATAGTACCCAGAGATTTTCCATCCCGCTATACTAAAGAATCCTGTCCTTATAATCTAACATTTGTCCATATTGCTGCTCATCCAGAAACTCACCGACCGGTGTGTCTATCTTCTGTCTGTCAGCATCCCGGCTCACCAGGATGTCCGCAGCAACTACTCATGGTGATGATCTTTTTCGCATTATTTCTCAAGAGCAGCCAGATTTTCTTATGAAGTGGCATGGGCACATGGAGGTTAGTAAGAAATGCCTTCGCACTTGGACGAACCTCTCTGTGGTTTTTCACGTTTTATCCCCGATCAATGGCAGGACTTTATCTATATGAAAATACACAAGAAATTTTGTTCGCTTCTGGTCTTCTTCCGGAATTACATATTGCCTTCTCCTCCTCACGCTCTCAATCAATTTCGGGTCGCTCTCTTCTCTGGTCTTCGTGAGATATAGTCTTTTTCCGGCTACCTTCTCTCCCGCTTCTATAAAAAGATATGCAGCGTGTGGGTTTGACTGTACATTCTTATGGGTTAAACGGTCGGTCATGATAAAGGCAATCGTGTCTTCATCCATGAAATGGGGTCTTGAGTAAACAGCAACATTTACCACACCATCAGGGTCAGCGGTTGCCAATACACCCCGTCCTGTTTGCTTCTCAAAGTATTCACTTAACTTCATTCGCACCTCCGGAATATATTTCGTTTCTTTCATTATAGCAAGATTTTGACTAAGGTGGTAGCTTAATGGTTCTTCAGGAATTCCTGTGGGTATGAAACGACGACTGCACTTACAACTGTTCAGCAGTGGTCATTTATCAGAACTGAGGATTACGGATGGAAAGAGAGTAAAGAATAAAGCTCAACGTGTGCGGTTTTCTACGATCCCCTAAAAGAGATTGGGATTTGGAAGAAATATAGAGGAAGTTTGTGCGTTAGGCACAGAACAGCCCATTTATGTCTTGAAATGAAGGATTAATGGGGTATATTGAATATTACAGCATTACCTAAGTGGTTTTCAACAATTCTTATTGCAGTGGCTCTGCCAAAAGTATGCATAAACGCATGATGCACGGTTAACACTAAATCCTGAAATTCATCATCAAAGTCTGTTTCTAAATACGCTATATCCAGTCCGTAACTTTTTGCCTCGTCCATATGGATATGCCTTGCGTGTGTCTTTGTGTCAGCGTGACTTCCTAAGTGCTCAACAACCTTGTCAGCCTTCTTCTGTGCATCAGGCTGGCCTTCAAACATATTGTCTATTAGCCATGTCTTAACGATTTCCTCCGACCATTCAATTGCATTCTTACATTCACCAATGAATGTTGGATGATACTTCCCTACAATGGTCTGCCATATAGGTATTGAATCAGGGTCCTTTTTTACTTCTTCTAAGGCCTTTTTGAATTCGTCCAGAACTCCCTGGACAGGAATACCATTGAATTGAGGATCAATAGGGCCGATATTTGATTGTTTCCCCATAACAATACTTTTACAGGCACACGCTATCATCGTTCCAGCAGACATCGCGATCTGTGGAACAACGGCGCGAATATTATTCCCGAACATTTTTTTCAAGTAATAGACAATGGATTCCGTGGCCGCAATATCGCCACCAGGTGTATGAAGAATTAAGTCGAGCCCCTTGTTTCTCTCCAGTTTATGAATGGCTGCCATTAAACCGTTTTTGTCATCGTCACATATACTTGCATTACCAATCCCTGGTTTCTGTAGCCATCCGGAATAATAGGCTATTATATTCCTACCTGTCTTGTTGTGGAGGTCTTTGAGATATTTACGTCTAATGAAATCGAGGGCATCAGTTCTATTGCAGGTGTTCAGTTCAATTAAAACTTCATTCCAAGTTGGCATATTCTCTGCCTATTTCAAATGGAGGGGAGTGGGAGGTTCAGTAGTGTCGGAATATGAAATGCTCTTGTATTCTACCAGAGAGCATTTTTTAAAAGTCTGGGAGAACTGATATGGATTTTTATAGGCAGGAATCTTATCCTGTGGAATGTTGAACGTCGAATAGTCTTCAATTATTTCATTCAGCACTTCTTCATCCATTTGGCACTCCTTTTGATTTGATAAAAAACTTGCTTTGTACATATCTAAGCATAGAGAAATTATTCTTGTATGTCAATAAAAACTGACCACAAAATTGTGTGGTTTCTATAGATGTCGTCTGGCATGAATTGGGTTTATTTCGAATCGAAGTTCAGCATTTTCTTAGAGGTTGATGATTTGTGTATTGCAGGAAGTACTTCGAATTTTAGTAACCAAGCCTTCTTGCATTATTAAGAGCCTTGTCTTTCCATTCCCCTGAATAGTCAGCTCTCACAAATTTATCGTATGCCATCCTGTAATACCTCCCCGCCATGTCACTTTGACCTTTTTTTTCATATAGCAAAGCCAAGTTATATATGATTATGGCATAACCGGCGGTATTCTGTAGCCCAAGCCTGTCATTAATTGATTGGGAGTTAAGGTAGTATTCCAATGCACGGTCAAGCTGACCCTTGCTCTGGTAAACAAGGCCGATGTTCATCACGAGCATGGCATAACCGGCGGTATTCTGTAACCTCAGCCTGTCCCTTATGGATTGGGAGTTCAGGTAGTATTCTAATGCACGGTCAAGCTGACCCTTTTTCCAGTAAACAAGGCCGATGTTATTCACGAGCATGGCATAATTGGCGGTATTCTGTAACCCCAGCCTGTCATTAATTGATTGGGAGTTAAGGTAGTATTCCAATGCACGTTCAACCTGACCCTTGTCCCAGTAAACAAGGCCGATGTTCATCGTGAGCACGGCATAACCGGTTGTATTCTGTAACCCCAGCCTGTCCCTTATGGATTGGGAGTTCAGGTAGTATTCCAATGCACGGTCAAACTGACCCTTGCTCTGGTAAACAACGCCGATGTTCAACATGAGCATGGCATAATTGGCGGTATTCTGTAGCCCAAGCCTGTCCCATAAGGTTTGGGAGTTTAAGAAGTATTCCAGCGCACGGTCAAGCTGACCCTTGCCCCGGTAAACAAGGCCGATGTTATTCATGAGCATGGCATAACCGGCGGTATTCTGTAACCTCAGCCTGTCCCTTATGGATTTTCCTTTCAGGTAGTATTCCAATGCACGGTCAAGCTGACCCTTGTCCCAGTAAACAAGGCCGATGTTATTCATGAGTACGGCATAATCGGCGGTATTCTGTAACCCCAGACTGTCCCTTATGGATTTTCCTTTCAGGTAGTATTCCAATGCACGGTCAAGCTGGCCTTTGCTAGCGTAGACAGTTCCGGTGTTATTCATGAGCATGGCATAACTGGAAGATTTGGTTTCATTGCGGCCATCAAAGATTCTCTCGGCTTTTTCAAGATATCCGAGAGCTTCGCTAAAGAGGTTTAGTGTAACCCCCGCAATAAAACCTGCGCTCTTCAATGCATCGGTATAGTTGGGGTCAATATCAATAGCCTTCTTGAAATTGTTAAGCGCCTCTTTGGGGTTGTTATCTTGAGCCTCAAGGCCCTTTGCATACCACTCATATGCAGTTATGCTTGGTCTCGGTTTTTCCTCTATATTCTTTTTGTCTTGTTCGGTAAGTTTTACAGGTTTAATGTCAGCTAAGGTGATTTTCTCTGTCTCACCCATTAAGGTAAATACCACCTTATCCTGTAAGTCAAAGATACCATCGAGGGCACCGTCTATCTTGGTGGAGCTTTCAGTCTTTCCGGTTTCAACCTTTATGAGCCGAGCATTGACACGGATACGGTTTCCTGATACGAGATAGCTTCCGGTGAAGACGATGTCTGCCCCTATCAACCTGCCTACTTTTACCATGGTTTCTTCGCTTATGAGGCCTGATTGGGTTAATTCTATTTCCTTGAGTGCATCCTTCCTGTCCTTTTCGGCAACCACGCTTAAGCCTTTAATCCTGTTGAGGTCTGATATGACGGTATCTGTCATGCCTGCTGATATCCATGAGTATTGGGTATCACCAGTATTCTGGAAGGGATAGACCAATATATTCATCTGTTTTGCATTGCATGGGGTGGTGAGTAGAAAGAAAAATAGGATAAATGTAAATGTTATTAATAAAAGCAGCTTTTTCATCGTACTCCCTCTTCTTTTAAATATACACCCATTCTTACCTAAAAAGCAGGTCAATTCAAGGGAAAATTACCTGACAGGGTAAACTATCTAAGGATTACGGGTGGAAGTGTTGTATATTCGGCATGGAGGGCAAAAGCTCGCTTGCAGGAAGGTTACAGCATATAGGCGCTACACCTCACGGTAAGGAATTTTGGAATGGATGACATTTACCTGTTTAGACATTCCGTATTGATTCAATAGAGCCTTAACCGCATACAAAGATTCAGTCTGATTTGGTGTTGGTCCGATAGTTATCGATTCTATCGGCAGTGTTTGCCCTTCATTTTTCTCGTCAGTGAGTTCAAATTCATAGTATGGGATGAGCGTTGTTTTCCCTGCTCGAAATTTTACTGATGTACTCTTTGCTTCAAATGTAGAAGAGATTAGGCGCCATTCCTTTTCCTCTTGAAATGTTTCGTGTTTCAGCACCGGCAGAACATAAAAAAGCTCGTTCAAACACTCAGGTGCTCTCTTGCCGAGGTTTTCATCGTTCAGGCTGGTTAGTATCGGTTCAATCGCTTCCTTCACATATTGGTCGATGAATAGCCTCTGCTCGTCTTCCTTGTATATACATTGTGCGAGAATACACCTTTGTCGTTCTATGTGCTTCTCAAGTTGAGAATAATCGAATCCGATACTGAAACCATATCCGCCTGGGCAGTACCCTCTCCATTGGCTCAGCTGATCTCCTTTCTCTGAAAATGAGCACACATAGGTCAGCGTTGTTGATAATGCAGGGTCCGTTATATGAGATAAAACAGATAGAAACAGGGCTCTTAGATCTATTTTATAACCCGCTGGCGTTATCGCAGCCGCCGCTGGCAATGCCAGTCTTTTTTCCAGTTCTTCTATGGCATTTTTGAATATGCCTGCAGCGAGAGAAAATTCCGCTTTGTCGTTTAGATGCAATACACTTGTAGCCCATATCTTCTTCTCTCTGAATATACCGAGCAGACCATCGATTGTAGTATAGTGGAATAGCGTTATCTTTGGCTTTTTGGCTATCTTATTTATCCACCTCATATAAGTAACCTCCCAAATTGACAATTCTTCTTGTTCTCTATATTTTTTCCTAAATTATCTTACGAGTTCAACCTGTTAGCAAGAAAAAACTACAATGGAATCGCTGAATTCCGATCGTAATGTTGTATATATGAAGAAGGTAGCAAAAACAGCATTTCAGGAAGCTATACGTAACAAAACCTGCTTTTTCTCTTAATATTAGTTACTTACACCCTGTTTTCCTTTTGTCTGTTTTCCTCTCTCTCACGGTACCTTCTTCTTGTAAATATAGCATATGATCATCCGCCACATTCAG
>CAIJOT010000071.1 GCA_903822335.1 uncultured delta proteobacterium | reverse complement strand
TCTTTAAACCGTTTCCGGTCTTCGGGGTGAACATATATCTGATGAGCCATGTCTGTGACTGAATGTATCATTTCTTCTGGCGATTTATAACCGTACATCCTGGCTCCGGCAGGATTGGCACTCAAGTAAAGACCATCAGGAGTGGTTCGGAAAATTCCCATGACAGCATTTTCAAAGATACTACGGTATTTCTCTTCGCTCTGGCGGAGTGTCTCTTCTGCCTGCTTGCGGTCAGTGATGTCTCGTCCCTCAGGTATCAGATAGAGTATGTTTCCGTCTTCACCGAAAATCGGATGTATACTAAAATCAATCCACATATACCTATCCAGAGTTCGAATCTGAACTTCGCGAAAGATCTTTTCTCCTGATGCGCAGCGTTCCACATCTTCTTTGATCAGTTGTTGTATATCATTAGAATATGCCCACCAGTCCACGTCATAGAACTTCATCCCCCTGACCTGTTCAATTGATTTCCCGATAACCTTCAAGGGTGTGTTGTTTACAAAGATGATTTCGCCATCGGGCTTCAATAGGGCCACAAACGTTACCATATCGTCCAGCGTTAAGGTAAAGAGACGTTCCCTGTCTCTGATTATATCCTCCGCCTGCTTGTGCTCGGTGATGTCACGAATGATCCCGACAAAACCGATGGTTTCTTTTTTCGTATCTCTTATTACCGATGTAACAGTTTCCGCTTGAAAAACCGTTCCATCTTTCCTGATGAAATCCCATTCTGTTCTGAAACTATCTTTTTCCTCGATACCAGGGTATGCCTTTTCTCCGAATGACTTGAATAATTCATCTGACTGATGGATAATGCGTATAGATTTTCCTATGACTTCCTCTCTCTCATACCCAAAGAGGAGATGGAACGCCTTATTACAAGAGACAATATTTCTTTCCATATCTAAAACAACTATCGCGTCGGTAGTGCTTTCTACAAGTGTCCGGTATTGTTCTTCGCTCTCCCGCAGCGCTTGTTCTTTCTCCCTGAGATCTTTCGTAATCTGAGCTTCCTTCTCAAGATTGTTTAACAAGCGACTGGTTTCTGTTTCAGCACGCTTGACACTCAGGAACTCTTCAGTGGGGATGTAGTAGAAGTTGCGATAGACCTTGTTTCCTCTGATCAGGAGAGGGTGGGTCAAGACGACGCCTTTGATGATCTCGGGGTCAAACTTCCACCTGTCATACTGGCAGATGGCAAGGCAGGGATATTTCGGGAAAACATCACGGTTGAGTTTTGCCTCGTATTCGATAATCTTCTCTGAACCTGGGAGTCCTTTTAACATCCAGGTCATCTCACCGGTTACCCGGAGGGCAGGGTATCCTTCTTTGAGGGCTTTCTTTGTTTCTGTTATCAGAAGTTTTATCATCCTGTCGGGATCAAAGGAACCTTCTTTTGTATAGGCTTCACTCTCATGGAGGATAGTAAGCTGACCGGACTTCTCTGCTTTTGTTACATCTATCCCTTCCTGTTTGAGATATTGTTGTACCTCTTCTGCGGTATGGGCATCCACGACATAGATGCACTTCTCACCTCGTTCAATACCTATTCTTATGAAGGGAATGACTGCGTTCTTCCACTCTTCAGGTGTTTCGTAAATGAGGCAGAGGTGGTCGTGGGGGGAGAGCGATTCAAGGGCTTGCCTTAAATCGTGAGGAATTTCCTTATGCTTCGCATGGTTGGGAAACATCATCACCCCCTGATTGCTGGTTTGTTATAGATTATAGCACAGATTGCAAGAAAAAGAATATGGGTTGCTCTTTCTCACTGGTTATTCTGTTTTCTCCTTTTCTCCTCATACATCAGTGAATCAGCCTGAGCCATAAGCTCTTCAAGGGAGCAGGGAGTGTCAGGATTATAATGGGTTATCCCTATGCTGAGTGAAAGTTCATAGCTTCGGACTCCACGTTTATTATGGATTTCAAGGTTACTCTGTAGACGGGTAGTGAGAATCTCCGTAGTTAATTCCGGGGTATCTATCGCAAGCATTGCAAATTCATCACCACCGATACGGCCAATAATATCTGATTCTCTGAAGGTCTCTTTGAGCACCTCCGCAGCCTCAATAAGCGCTCTATCACCTTCCCGATGGCCAAAGGTATCATTGATCCATTTCATACGATCTAAATCGGCAAAAATCATCAGCATTCCAATCTTCTTACGGCTGGCGACCTTCAATCCCTGCTCAGCAAGGGTCATGAATCCACGCCTGTTATAAAGTCCTGTAAGTTCATCGAGAAGCGATAAAGAACGGAGTTCCACCTCCACCTGCTTTCTCTCTGTGATATTCCGTGCATAGACAGCAACTTTCACTACCTTCCCCTTATCGTCAAAGATGGGATAGATGTTGTTATCAAACCATATGCCCTGACGTTCATCTTCAAAACGAGCAGGCTTGCCAGAACGAATGGCTTCATCAATAATTACCTTTCTCGCTTTGGCAGTTTCTGGAGACAAAAAATCATAGGCACAGCAACCTATTGCTTCATCAACGGTCTTTCCCAGCCGCCTGACGAATGTTTCATTTAATGCAAGGATTGTGCCTGAGGTGTCTATTAAAAATACCGTATCATTGGTGGCATCTAATAATGCCCGTATGGTTTTTTCGCTGTTCCGTAAAGCTTCTTCTGCCTCTTTACGCTCGGTAATATCAACACCAAAAGAGATGATTCCTGTTATCGTATTCAAATACTTCCTCTCACTGTTCCGCCAAGCAATATGACGTACTTTTCCTTGTTTGGTCAGGATAGGACTATCAAAAGCTATATCACTGAAAGGCTTTCCCTTTTGCCATTCTTCAAACTTTTTCCAGACATAAGGATACATATCCTTAGGCACAAAAACTTCGAACCAGTTCTTGCCGATTGCTTCTGCCTTCGAGTAACCAGTAATATTCTCGGCCGCTGAATTAAAGATTGCAATATTGCCGGCAGTATCTAATCCAACAATCATTGCATTCGAAGTATCAATGAGTTGCTCAGCATATATCTTTTCCTGGCGCAGGTCCTCTTCAGCCTGTTTGCCTGCCTGTTCGGCAGACAGGCGTTCTGTTTCCTCTTCTTTTATCGTCTCTCCTGCCAGCTTCAGTTCAGTTTTTGATTTTTCTAAGTCTGCTATGTACTTGCGCATTTCCAGCAACTCTTCTATGAGTTGCCCCTTGCTTTTTTCTTCATCCTTCATGTTTATATCCTGTTTTATCCATACGTTCTCGGCAACCTTGAATGCTCATTTTCTTTCATTATAACCTAATATTTCCATGAATTTAATAAATAATTGATATTTTCAAATTTTGAGCTATATACGTTAATAGGGGAAGAAAGCAAATGAAAGGAGGGTGTCATGATTAAGCTTGAAATGACAAAGGATGAAGCGAAAATAGTGCAAGGTGTTATTGAGCGTTATCTTTATCATCTTCAGGTAGAGATTATCCATACCGACAAGAGGGATTTTCGCAAAGCCCTGAAAGAGAGAAACATTTTTAAAGGATATCATTGAACGACTAAAAGAACTGTTGCCTGAAGATTCCAAGTCGTAGCCATAAAAACAGGCCTGTTATCTGGAAACGGTAAATCGGTATAGACAGAAAGGCTTCGCATTTATCTTCATCGGGGGCTGTAAAGGTTTTGAACCTCTGGTCTTTATACGCCTCCTTTCACTTAAACTCAAACCCATATAATATTTACATCTGTTCTTAAAAAGATGGGTAAATAGGGCGAAGGGTGTACTGCCTTTTCCTCACACTGATGACCCCTTTCTTCACGAGGTTAGTAATCGTTCTCGATACCGTCTCCCTCGAACAGCCACAAAAGCTTGCCAGCTCAACCTGGGATGGTCCATTTTCTATAATGATATAGTCCCTTACCCTGGTCCCTGACTCTTCACCGATATCCGTAAGATACTTCAAAATCCTTCCTTCAACACTGAGAAAGGCAAGTCCTCGTATTCTTTCATCGGCAGCCCTTAACCTTCCCGAGAGGGTCTTCAAAATATTTATCGTAATCTTCGGGTTTTCTATAAGAAGTTTGATAAAATCATGTCTTCTCACTATTAAAAATTCAGCAGCCTCCGTTGTGACAACATTTGCAGACCTTGGCAATTCATCAATGAGAGAGAGCTCACCAAAAAAACCATCTTTACCTATCACATCCAAAATATACTCCCTGCCATTCTCATCGAACAAGGAGATCTTTACCTTGCCATTCAATATAACATACAGGGCATCGCCCTTATCACCTTCCTGAAACACCACATACCCTTTATCAAAGGCCTTCACATAGGTGATTTTTGAAATCATCTTAATGTCACTTTCCTCTAATGTCGAAAAAAGGTTTACATTTTTTATATATCCTATATATTTTTCCATACGACCTCACATAGAATTTTAATTTTCCAGAAGATCTTTTATGCTGTTCAGCGCCTCAATAATCTTATCGCCAGGTATCCCACCCTGTGCTATCTGTGGACCTCCACCGCCTTTTCCTGCATATCTCTCTGTAAGTCTCTTTATAATTTTACCTGCATTGTACACATGCTGAAGGTCACGACTCACTGCCACCACAAGCATGCCTTTTGTGTCTTCCTTTGAACCAACTAATGCAACACAACTCTTTACCTTATTTCGTATCATGTCTGTAACTTTTCTTAAATCATCAGCCTTGGCGTTTGGCATATACATAGATATTATCTTTGCCCCATTCTTCTCATGTGCCCCCTTGATAGCCTCCTCCACCCTGTAAGACGTTACTTCCTCTTTCAATCGTTCAATCACCTTCTCTTTTGCTCCAAGCTCTCCAATAACGCTTTCTATCTTTTCCTGAACCCTTCCCGTCTCAGCATTGGATAGTTGTGCAATCGATTTCACAATACCTTCGATTTTTCTCTTGTGAAGAATGGCCCCTTTCCCTGTAACCGCCTCAATTCTCCTCACCCCATAAGCAAGGGAACCTTCGTCGATGATATAGAAGCTGCCGATTTCGCCTGTATTGTTTACATGGGTGCCACCACATAGTTCTGTACTGAAATCACCTATCGTGAGTACCCTCACCTGCTCTCCATACTTTTCCTCAAACAATGCTGTTGCCCCTTTTCTTATCGCATCCTCACGGCCTTTTACCTCAGTGATCACATCATAACATTCCATAATCCTTTCATTCACTATGTCTTCAATTTTTGCTATTTCAGCATCGTCCAACCCCTGGAAATGGTTGAAATCAAACCTTAACCTGTCCTTTTCCACAAGGGACCCTGATTGCTTCACATGGTCCCCGAGTACCTTCCTTAATGCAAAATGGAGAAGATGTGTGGCGGTGTGGTTTCTTGACGTACCCTTCCTTTTATCCTTATCAACCACCAGGTGCACGTTTTCCCCTTTCCTTAACACGCCTTTTCCAACCTTCACCTTGTGGGAAAAGAGGTCTTCCTTTACCTTTATGACCTCTATCACCTTTGCTTTCCCGGAAGACCATTCAACAAAACCCTTATCACCAACCTGTCCACCACTTTCTGCATAAAAGGGCGTTTGGTC
>CAIJOT010000070.1 GCA_903822335.1 uncultured delta proteobacterium | reverse complement strand
TGCTTTATATGAGAAAAACAACAGAGGCGTGGATAAAGGATGTAAAAGAGGAACTTGAATCTGCGAAAATTCTATATAAGTATAAAAAGTACCGGGGAGCCTGTTATCATAGTCAACAGTGTGTTGAGAAAGGTCTTAAGGTACTGGTTCTTGAAAAGGGTAAAAAACCAGGAAGAATCTATGATATTGTTGAGCTTTTAAATAAAACAGAGAAATTGGGGTACAGGATTGGTTTGCCTATAGATGATGCTGTTTTTTTAAATAGCATCTATAAAGGAAGGTATCCTACTGAAGAGGGTTTATTGCCTCAGGGTGAACCAACAAAAGGAGATGCAGAACGGGCAATTGCTGCAGCAAATATTTTGTTTAAAAGTTTACAAGGTCTAAAAGGTTCTTGAAAAATATACGGTATTATTCCCCTTTCATTAATTTTCACATTGCCATTCGTACCACCCATGTTGTCCTTGATATCTCCCATCCCGATTATATTCTCGCTTTCGGAGGAAAGTGAGAAAGGCATACTATGGACAATAAACCCCTTATCCACAGACTGAAAGCAACCTCATCACTCAAGCGTTTTCTCTTCTTTTTTCTCTTCGACATTGTCCTCATTGCTGCCTCGCTCTATCTCTCCTTTTTTTTCCACTTCGATTTCAGTCTGAATGTACATTATACGGACCTCGTCATTGAGGTTCTACCCTATTTCTTTGTCATAAAGCTCATTACGTTCGCACTTTTCAGGGTTTACAGGATGACTTGGAGGTTCGTGGGGCTCTACGATTTTCTGAATCTTACCCTCGCCCTCTTCCTTTCCGGCTTGTGCCTTGTTGTGTTGAGTATCCCCACATCGCTTTTCACAAATTTAGTAATCACCGGTTTCCCTAAAAGAATTCTCTTTGCTGATGGTGTGATTTCGCTCTTTTTGATTGCGGGGTTGAGGATATCAAAGCGGATTTATTTAGAGGTCATCCGAGAGAAAAGGCCTTTCAAAAAAGGAAAGAGAACAATTATCGTTGGTGCCGGCAATACTGGTGAGATGATCTTAAGGGACATGATTCGGCAGGATTTTTCTGAATACTATCCAATCGGCTTTCTCGATGATGACAGAGCAAAGCTGGGAACCTCTATCCACGGTGTAAGGGTGCTGGGTACAACGAAGAACCTTGCCGATGTAATCTCAAAGCACAATGTATATGCCCTTATCATAGCGATTCCAAATCTTAGCTATAAAATGCTGAGAGAGATATACAACGCAGCAAAAGCTTATCACGTGGATACGATTAAGATTGTCCCTCGGATTTATGATTTTTCAAAACCAAACATAAACTTGAAGACCCTTGAGGATATCAGCATTGAAGACCTCGTGGGCAGGGAAGTTGTGGAGGTTGATTATAAAGGGATAAAGGATTTTATACGGGATAAAGTAGTGCTTGTGACTGGTGCGGGAGGTTCGATTGGTTCAGAGTTGGTTATCCAGGTATGTGCCTTTGAGCCCAGGAAAGTTATCCTTTTAGACATCGATGATACAGACCTTCACCACATGGAGCTCAAAATGAGAAATATGTATCCCCATTTATTCGAAACATCACACTTCGTCATAGGGGACATAAGGGATGAAAAGAGATTACAGGAAGTCTTTGAGACATTCCACCCCCATATGGTATTCCATGCGGCAGCCTATAAGCATGTGCCCATGATGGAGCATAATGCGAAGGAAGCGGTGAAGGTGAATATATTCGGGACCTATACCCTTGCGAAAGTTTCAGTTGAATGTGGTGTCGAGACATTTGTGATGATTTCTACTGACAAGGCAGTTATGCCTACAAGTGTCATGGGTGCCACAAAAAGGATGGCAGAATACGTGTGCGGGGCGATGAATGGGAAAAATGTTCAATGTTCAATGTTCAATGTTTGAACGAGACGAACCGCTCAACCGCTCAACCGCTCAACCGCTCAACCCGATTCATCTCTGTTCGGTTCGGGAATGTGCTGGGGAGCAGGGGAAGTGTGTTGCCTTTGTTTCTTGAACAACTTAAATCTGGGGGCCCATTAACAGTAACCCATAAAGACATGAAGCGATACTTTATGACAATACCGGAAGCAGTATCCCTTGTCCTCCAGGCGTCCATGATGGGAGAAGGCAATGAGGTGTTTGTCCTCGATATGGGCGAGCCGGTTGAGATTGTTCAGCTTGCAGAGGAATTGATAAGGCTCCATGGTTTACAACCGTATAAGGATATTGATATAGAATTTATTGGATTGAGGCCGGGCGAGAAGCTCTTTGAGGAGATCCTTACTGCAGAAGAAGGCACCTATGTGAGTAGGCATGAAAAGGTATTTGTTGCCAAGAACAGTGAACATTATACCATTGATGAGATTGAAACAATGCTTATTGAATTTCAAGGTCTTTTGAATGACCCGTCTAAAGAGAGTGAAGAGAAGATAAGAGCCCTTCTCAAGAAATACGTAAAGCACTATGAACCCGGCACGTAGTGGTCAGTCCATGGCTCATAGTTCATGGCATGGAGCAAAGCGCATAGGGCAAAAGACTAACAAGAGACGATATGATAAAATTTGAATATGAAAGGAGTAACCGTATGGTCAACAGAGGACTGGTCATCATTTGTGGAATTCTCATCATCCTTTCGTGTGTTGTTACGACAGTGCATGGGATGGATACGGAACTCACACGTATAACGCTTGCGGGCATTCAAGGCATACACGTGAAAGTAGAGGAATTACAGCCAAATATCCAGAAGTATGCATCGAGATTCAACATTACCCAGGAGCAGTTAAGAAAGGATGTTACACTCAAACTGGAGAAAGCGGGTATCATTGTGCTTTCATCTGAGAAGTGGCTCAAGACGACAGGGAGACCACTCCTCTATGTGAACGTGAATACCCATGAAACAGAAAAATACTGGTATGCCTTCAATATAAATATTCAGGTCAGACAGGTTGTATCCCTCGAGAGTAACCCAAATCTCAAAACTATGGCAGATACATGGTCGATAGATATGACAGGAATAGCCAATATAGGGACTTTGAATATGATACGTGATAATGTGGGTAACTTGGTAGACAGATTTGTGAATGTTTACCTTTCCGTAAACGCAAAAAAATAAACTCAAAAGCAGTTTTTTGGTTCCCTAAATAAAATCTACTACACCATTATCCATATTATAGTAAGCGCCTATTACTTGAATCTTGCTTTCTTGTACTAAGCTGGCCAAAATAGGTTTCGATGATTGTATCTGGCTCACAACGAGCTTAACATTTGCCCTGATTGTGTTTTCAATTAAGTCACCAGACCGACCTTTTGCTTGTTCAAGGGCAGGTAAAATCGCATTCACAATACTTCCAATATGGCCATGTGCTTCCCCACCCTGTACTGTTGCACTGACTGCCCCGCATTTTCCGTGTCCCAGCACGATAATGAGTTTTGTGCCTAAATGGCCTACTGCATATTCGATGCTTCCCAGGGCAACATCATCCACAATATTCCCGGCAACACGGATTGTGAAAAGATCACCAAGCCCCTGATCAAAGATAATTTCTGGTGGAACACGGGAATCAGAACAACCTACAACCACAGCAAATGGGTTTTGGCCTTTTGAGACCTCTGCACGCCGTTCTTTCCCCTGATTAGGATGGATTTGCCTGGCTGAAACATACCTTTTGTTACCGTCTATTAGCTTTTGCAAAGCCTTATCGATATTTGATTTAGCCGACATATGTTCTCCTCCATTTCTGGTTTGTGAGCCATAGTATATTAAAAATTTCACAAAAAATCATCATTAAAAGCAGTGAGCAGTGATTGATAATTAGTGATCAGTTGGGTTATTACAACGAACTCTGAACTCATAACTACACATCCAACACGCCAAACATTTGTATTGACAAGAAAACGCAATAAAAATATAATTGTGAAAATATTAACATAATTTTGTTGACAATACATATGCGTATGATTAGAATAATGCGTTTAAGTAAGAAGATTATTATTAGCACAATCCAATATTAAATCAGGAGGTTTCATATGGCAGAAATAAAATCGATGATGGAGGAAACTCGAAAGTTCCCACCATCCAAAGCATTTGTTGACCAGGCTTATATCAAGAGCAGGGAAGAGTATGAAAAGATGTGGAAGAGGTCTATTCAGGATCCGGAAGGATTCTGGGGTGAAGTTGCCTCTCAGTTACACTGGTTCAAAAAATGGGACAAGGTAAATGTAGAGGACTTCAAAAATGCAAAATTTGAATGGTTTGTTGGTGGTAAAACAAATATTACCTATAACTGTCTTGACTACCAGATTGAAAAGGGTAAAGGCGACAAAGTTGCCATTATCTTTCAGGGCGAACCGGATGATGATGTGAAGAAGTACACATATAAAGAATTGTTGAAACAGGTTTCAAGATTTTCCAATGTACTGAAAAAGAAAGGCGTGAAAAAGGGCGATAGGGTTGCCATTTACCTGCCGATGATTGCCGAATTACCCATTGCTATGATGGCATGTGCACGAATTGGTGCCATCCATACAATCGTATTCGGCGGTTTCTCTGCAGAGGCGTTACGTGACAGAATTCTCGATGCAGGAGCAAAGGTTCTTATTACCGCAAATGGATACTGGAGATCCGGGAAGAATGTGAGTTCCAAGGCAGCAGCTGACGTAGCGGTTGACCTCTGTGCAAAGGCCGGTCACAAGGTTGAC
>CAIJOT010000069.1 GCA_903822335.1 uncultured delta proteobacterium | reverse complement strand
TTTTGCCGTATATCTGTTCCGTGGTTACTATTTTACATGACCTTCCTCTATATCGTGCGAAATCTTCCATAGTTTTCAGAGGCCGTGTTAATCCAGGCGAAGAAACCTCGAGCATGTACGGGTGCTCAATAAAATCCTCAATATCAAGCGTTCTCCCGAGTTCTCTGTTTACCCTTTCACAGTCAGCGATCGTTACCCCTCCCTCTTTGTCTATATATATTCTCAGCAGCCATTTTTTCCCTATAGGTTTAAACTCAATTTCTACAAGCTCTAAGTGCTCATCCTGCAAGATAGGGGTGAGAACATTTTCTATTTTTTTTATTGTTTCCCTTTCGGGTACCATTGTCCCTTAAATTAAAAAAGCGGGCTAACCCCACTTACATTAAATTTTTTTAACATAATATGGATTTTATTTCAATGTAAATCAGTCAATAGTCAATAGCGAATAGTGAATAGAGCTAATTTCTTTTATAGATCACCCATCGTTTTGTTGCCATCAACTGACCACCACCAACTGTTCACTGCATTTAATGTTGACTTTATAGGGTATTGCAGGGTAAAAAAGAAAAACTGGAGGTTTTATGCACATCTCTGTAATAGGTGTTGGCTATGTTGGTCTTGTAACCGGCGCCTGCTTTGCTGAAACAGGTAATGATGTTATATGTATGGACATTGACGATGATAAGATAGAAAAACTCAAACAGGGCATCATCCCCATCTATGAACCGCACCTTGAGGAACTTGTCAAAAATAATCTGAAAGAAGGAAGATTAGGTTTTACAACCGATATAAAAAAGGCGGTAGAGCATGGCCTCATAATATTTATATGTGTAAATACCCCACAGGATGAGGATGGTTCTGCAGATTTGCAGTATGTGACAAGCGTTGCAGGTGATATAGGGAAGACAATTGAAAAGTACAGGATTCTGGTTATTAAATCCACAGTCCCTGTTGGTACATGTGAGCAAGTGAAAGAGATTGTAAAGAAAGAGTTAGACAAGAGGGAGCTTGATGTACCCTTTGACATAGCCTCAAACCCGGAATTTTTAAAGGAGGGTATGGCTGTGGATGATTGTATGAAACCGGAAAGAGTAGTGGTGGGTGTGGAGCATGGAAGGGTAGAGGAGATACTGAGGGAACTCTATGCGCCTTTTGTACGGACAGGAGCACCATTGATTGTGATGGACGTGAGATCGAGCGAAATGACGAAATATACAGCCAATGCAATGCTGGCAACGCGAATATCTTTTATGAATCAGATTGCAAATATCTGCGATACTTTCGGTGCAGATGTGATGATGGTCATGAGGGGAATCGGGAGTGATTCAAGGGTTGGACCAAAATTCCTTTTTCCTGGTGTGGGTTTTGGTGGTTCCTGCTTTCCAAAAGATGTGAGGGCACTGATAAAAGCCTCACAGAGTTATGGATACAGTCCTTCAATATTAGAGAGCGTAATGGGGGTGAACGAATCTCAAAGGGTGTCCTTCGCGGAAAAAATTAAAACATTCTATAAGGACAATATAAAAGGGAAAAAATTTGCTATATGGGGGCTTGCTTTTAAACCCAATACCGATGATATGAGGGAGGCCCCTTCGATTTATATTGTAAATGTACTTACAAAAAATGGTGCAACCTGTTATCTTTTTGATCCAAAAGCTATGGAAGTTGCCCACAAGGTGTTTGAGGGAAATGGTAATGTTCGCTTTGGAAAGAACCAGTATGAAGTCCTTGAAGGCGTGGATGGCCTTGTTCTCGTTACAGAGTGGCTTTCCTTTAGAGAACCAGATTTCGAGAGGATGAAGTCCCTCATGAAAATGCCTGTCATCTTTGATGGAAGGAATCAATATAACCCAAAAACACTATCAAAGTTAGGTTTTCGATATATATGTATAGGTAGACCCGATGTACAGATATCGAACATATAGCGAGCCTAAACGGATCCTTGTGACAGGTGGGGCAGGCTTTATCGGTTCTCACCTCTCAGAAAGACTATTAAAAGATGGACATGAGGTGCTGTGTCTTGACAATTATTTTACAGGAACAAAGAAAAATATATCCCATCTCCTAACCCATCCACACTTTGAACTCATAACCCATGATGTTACCCAGTCCATACTTCTTGAAGTGGATTGGATATTTAACCTCGCATGTCCTGCAAGCCCTATACATTACCAGTATAATCCTGTAAAGACCATAAAGGTAAATGTACTCGGTGCACTGAACATGCTTGGTCTTGCGAAAAGGGTAAGGGCGAGGGTTATGCAGGCTTCGACCAGTGAGGTCTATGGTGACCCTGAAATCCATCCACAAAAGGAAGAATATTGGGGAAATGTAAACCCCATAGGCAAGAGGAGCTGTTATGATGAAGGCAAAAGGGTAGCAGAAACCCTGTTTTTCGATTATTTGAGGCAGAATAATGTGGACATAAAGGTGGTTCGCATATTCAATACCTACGGGCCACGGATGAGACCTGATGATGGCCGCGTGGTAAGCAATTTTATTATACAGGCCCTTCACAATAAACCGATTACCATCTATGGAGATGGCACGCAGACAAGGTCTTTCTGCTATATTGATGATATGATAGAAGGCATGATACATATGATGGACTACGAGACTGGGAAATCTGTGAGGGAAAGAAATTATACAAAACCATACCTTTCTGGATTCCCGGGTCCGATAAATCTTGGTAACCCAAAGGAAACATCGATTTTAGCGATTGCTGAGGAGGTCGTAAAGATATCAGGTTCTAAATCCAAGATTATATTTGAGGAACTGCCGGAAGATGACCCTAAGAGAAGGTGCCCTGATATCACAAAAGCCAGACACTACCTTGATTGGCAGCCGCACATATCGCTTGATAAGGGTTTGAAAAAGACAATTGAGTATTTTTTAAAAAATGTGGGGGTTAAAACATGAAAAGGGAGGATGAACTCATTGCGGCAGGGTGGGAAAAGAAGTTCGTTACCTGTGAACCAAGGTTATCCGAGATGGTTGAAATGTACGAAGAGATTGGTTGTGAAGTACACCTTGAACCGTTACCCTCCAAAGAAGAGTTAGATGCAGAAAGTTGTGAAGCAAGTGGCTGCACAGCGTGTTTTGATGTTGATAGAGAGCGCTACAGGATTATATTTACGAGACCGAAAAATCAGTAAACAGTAGGAAGTAGGCAGTAAGGAGTTTAAAAAACCTGTCACGCGTTATACCAAGTTGCGATCAATAGCCACTAATAGAATGCTATTCGGAAGGAAGGCCTCTCTGGAATGAGCTGGCGAATGAAAGAGATGGCTTCCTGTATGGATTAAGAATGGTTGATTGATCGCAACTTGGTATAACTCATCACCGATTATGGTTTCTTAAAAAGTTCCTTCCACAACCCTTCAGCTTCTTCCTTGCCTGATTTCTTTTCAGCTTCATCTTTGAATTGAAAGTAATCACAGTAGTTTGCTCTGTCTTTTTCTTTTACGTAGTCCGCCTGTGTTTCTCTGCATTTGTTTGCTTTTGTCGCATCATAGAATACACAGTTCAGACACACATGCAAGTCTGATTTACAAACCTCACACTCTTCCCTCATCGATATGCTTTCCATATTTACCGGGTTTTTACATTTATGGCATCTTCTCACAGTTTATCTAAGAGCTCCATCAAATTGGTAATAATCCTTCCATTATTTTCACCTGACTTCTGATCTTTGAAGTGGTAGGATTCTATCCCTAAGCTCGATGGGGCAACAAAATCAAAGATTGGATGGTCTCCAACATGGATGACCTCATCAGGAGAAACATTCAATATGCTGCATAATTTTTTATAAAATATGCCTTCCTTTTTCACCAGTTGGTAATCTGTTGTTGCTGATATGATGTGTGTGAAATGGTGGGCAATACCGGTATGGGAAAGCTCTTTTTCGACAAATATCCGTGCAGCATTGGAAGCAATGACAAGCGTATATTTTTTCTGCAATATCTCAAGAACCTCTTGTGCACCCGGAAGTAGTGCGATATATGACTCATACCTTTCAAGTAATTCATTTGCTGTAACAGGCAGATCAAACCTGTCAAGCCAGTATTCAATGTCATACCATGCAAGGTTGGAATCTCCCACTAATTCATATTCTCTCCTCACGAGTTCTTTAGCCTTCTCAAAAGGTATGGCATATTCCTCTGCGAATTCTTCCGGGATACCGTGATTCCATACCATATCACCAAATTGGCCATTGACAAGTGTTCCATCAAGGTCAAAGGAGACGATCTTTTTCATGGGCCTATTATAGCATGATTTGAACTTATTCACATCCCTTTCGCTCATCAGTGAAGGCTCAATGATTGAGGTTCAAGGAGCAAGGCATTGGGAACAAAGTGTAGACCCTAAACTTGGTTCTTTTTCCCTTAACCTTGTACCTGCCTTCTCCCCTTTAATCTTGTGCATTGTATTGATTGCCCCGCGGGTCCATACCCCAAAGCTTGCTTCGAGATGGTATAATGTCGTTGTCTCGTTTTTGATACCCCGTGGCTTGCCGCGGGGTAGTTCATTTCAGTAGAATTTTTCAAAGATGAAAGAAACAATTGAAGGACATAAGAATGCCTAACAAATATAAATTCAATAACGAATGGAAAGGGCAGCTTTAAACGGCCTGTTGCCCAAATAAATTTCGCACGTAACCACAAAGAACATCTTGCGGCTTCGCCGGGAACCTTTGCCTGAAGGGCGACATCGAGTACGAGTTGGGGGCCACCCATGTCGTACCTCCATGGGTCCGGCTGAAGGATGGACGTTCCCGAAGGGGCAATGTGTGTTGTCTGAGGAGGCCTGGTACCCACGTAAGCGGGTGGCGCACGCATTGAGTGATGCCGGATCATGTAGTGGGTAATTCGCACGGAGCTTAAGCACGAAGGAAACGGTGTTCTCGAGAGGGAATCTATTTCGGCAACAGCTTTAAACCGTTGACACCATAAAAAGGTATCTGTTACCCTCTACGTCATGGATAACATCTTTTTGTTGAAGCTTGCTTTATCGTTTATTGTGGGAAGTCTCTGGATAACGATGGGTACAGTCCTTGCAGAGCGATATGGAACAAAGATAGGCGGGTTAGTTGCAGGACTTCCTTCCACAATACTGATTTCATTATTTTTTATCGCATGGACCCAGTCCACAGATGTTGCTGTTGAAGCTACCATGATTGTTCCCATCATAGGGGGGATTAACTGCCTGTTTATCGTCACCTATATTGTTCTTTTGAATATCAATTTCTGGTTAGCTTTATCCGGTGCTTTGCTCATATGGTCCTTCTTGTCGTATGGCCTGGTTTTCATCACGTTCAATAGCTTCTTGTTTTCCCTGATAGCCTACATATTTTTGGTGCTTATATCCTATCACCTTGTGGAGAGAAAATTGAAGGTGAAATCAGAGCCCCGAAAACAAATACGGTACACATCTTCCATAATGGTATTCAGAGGGTTATTCAGTGGATTTATTATTATGCTGGCTGTTGTAATGACGAAGATAGGCGGCCCGTTACTGGGTGGTATGTTTGCTATGTTCCCTGCCATGTTTATTGGCACCCTATTCATCACCTACTTTTCCCATGGGGCTTCCTTTTCAGCGGCTGTCATGAAAGCATCCATTCTGGGGGCTATCAGTGTTGTAATCTACGGAATAGTTGTGAGATACACATACCTCCCCTTTGGATTATGGGTAGGAACGATTATTTCAATCATGATTTCTTTTGGAAGTTCATTTTTCATACACCGTTTTCTTACAAAGAAAACACTATAGAGATGGGAGGAATCGTCTGTTAATTATGAGAAGGAGGAAAAGGCTATGAAAGCGGATGAGAAGACCGAAGCTGCAGTGATAGAAAGCTTGAATAAGTTTGTTCAAGCTTACAGTAAAAAGGACCTTGATGGTGTGTTGTCACTCTTTGCTCCTGACCTTGATGTGATGCTTATCGGTACAGGGAAGGATGAAAAATGCTTTGGGTTAATGGAGCTTAAGAGTCAGGTTGAATACGACTGGTCTCAGTGTGAGACCTTAAGCATGGAAATCGGGTGGAGCACAGTATCTATGGCAGGCAACGTAGCGTGGTTGGCGGCAGATGTTATCGTCCGTGCCACTGCTGGTTTGCAGGAAGTGAGCGTACCTGTCCGATTGACTGCTGTGCTGGAAAAACGTGAGGATCAGTGGTTCTTTGTGCAATGGCACGGGTCATTGCCGGCAACCGAATAAAGCCTTTAAAAAACTTTCTTTGAACAATAAGCTTATAATTTTTATCAATGATTTTTTCTTTCTTTTTTGATAAACTCAACTGATATAATCATACTGGAGGTGCTTATGAAGGAAAAAAGCAGGCAGAAGAAGGAAGCCAAAAAGGCTCCACAAAAAACCTTGAAGGAAAAGAGGAAAGAAAAGCAGGAAAAGGCAAAAAATAAATAGAGGTTTTTCATTCGCAATCGCCAAATAGTTACTCATTTCGTTCAAAAAAGATGTATAATGTTTAACCTTTGATTCACACAAGAATTATATACTAAGGAGGATACACAATGAGAATCGTTTTATTGGGAGCCCCGGGTGCGGGGAAAGGGACAGTGGCTAAGTTGCTGACTGATTATGATGGATCTGTGCAGATTTCCACAGGCGACATCTTGAGGAATGCGGTGAAGGCCAAAACAGAACTGGGCAAGGAAGCCCAGGGATATATGGAAAGGGGAGAACTTGTTCCCGATAAGCTTATCATGGATATAATGGAAGTAAGGTTGAGAGAACCTGATTGTACAAAAGGGTTTATCCTTGACGGTTTTCCGAGGACCATTCCTCAAGCTGAGGAATTGAAAAAGCTCCTTGTGAAGCTCAACCTGAAACTTGATATGGTAGTTGACCTTGATGTTCCGAAAGATGTGATTCTCGACAGGTTGACAACACGGAGAACGTGCTCCAATCCAGCCTGCCAGGAGATATATAATATAAAAAGTAAACCCCCTAAGCCAGATGGAACATGTGTGAAGTGTGGGTCTCCAGCAGTCCAGCGTGCCGATGAAACCGTGGAAGCCATTACAAAGCGCCTTGAGACCTACAATGAAAAGACTGCCCCTTTGATAAATTTCTACAGGAAAGAAGGCCTTTTAAAGACTATCAGCTCATTGAGCAGTGAGGAAATTGTTTCTCAGATAAAAACAGCGATCAAACAATAACAGGTTTTCGAATTCACAAATGAAAAGATGAACTTTGGTTTCTCTACATTCTTCTTTATAAAAAAACACATCCTCGAAGTAATCGAGGATGTAGTATCCCATGGGGTAAAAAATATTGAATTGTCTTATGAAATTCCCCATATGCTCAACATGGATGATGCATTTGTTGCAAAAATGGTAGCATTGAAAAGAGATGGGATTGATTTTTCCATGCATGGACCTTTTTTTGAAGTGAATCTTGGAAGTTTTTTGGAAGAGATAAGGGAATTTTCTAAGAAAAGAACAAAGGAAGCCATAGACATGGCGTATAAGATTGGATGTAACCCTGTGGTGATCCATCCTGGCTACACGTTCTGGATGGACAAAGTAAAGGATATTGCCGATACGACGAGGGGATATTTCGTTGAGGATTTGAGAGAGGTTTCTATATATGCGAAAGAAAGAGGTATCAGTATTGCCCTCGAACATGTTCCCATGCATTTTTTCTTTTTTTATGATTTACAAGAGTTTAAAGAGCTACACAGCAAGATACCTGATATGGGTATCGTTCTGGACATAGGCCATGCGTATATGACAAAATGTGTAAAGGGTGAAAAGGACCCTGAAGGCGCCATAATAGAAGATTTGAAAGAGATAGGCATGGAACATGTTTTTCATGTTCACCTCCATAACAATATGGGGAAAAGGGATGACCACCATATTCTTGATGGTAAAATTGATGTGAAGAGGGTACTGAAGTTTCTGAATGAGGAAGGTTACAGCGGTAAAGTGATAATAGAAAGCTACGACATGGAAGAGAAAGGAATAGACACTGTACTGAACAAATTAAAAGAAATTTCCCCATAACCCACCTTGCTGTTTTGTCCTTATATATAAAACTGTCAATTAAGAATTGTTACTTCGCCATATATGTCCAGAAGACAAACGTGAGTGGAGAGAGAAGCGTTGAGAGTGTTACGGCACCTGAAGCAAGCTCTGTATCCCCGTCTAATTCGTGGGCTAATATATACGATGTTGCAGCAGTCGGCGTGGCGAGTAAGATTATGCCTGGGAGGGCATCGTTAGGAGAAATACAATATATTTTGCAATAGAGAACAGCTAAATAAGGCAGCACCATAAGCTTCAGAAAAGAAATAAGCGCGGACAGCTTGAAAGATGTTTTAATAGTACCGATGGATATTGATGCACCTATGATGATAAGCGCCATTGGAAGGGCAATGTTGGCCAATATGCCCATACCTTTTAATAAAACTTTAGGAATAGGGATATTTAAATAGAGCATGAGGATACCAAGAAAGGTAGCAACAATAACAGGGGTTTTGATAATAGACACGAGGGCTTTTAACATGTTTTTGTGTTGCTGAGAAGCCCACGATAAAACGGCTATTGCACATGTATTGTTGACCAGTATTAAAAATCCAATAAGGATGCTGCCTTTTTTCAGCCCTTCCTCTCCGAGCATATAAAACAGTACGGCAAGACCTATATACGATACATTTCCGTGGAAGGTTGTCTGGACAAAAGTTCCAAGCCTTCCTCCTTTTAGCCCTATTATCACACCGAGTATTAATGCGATACATAATATTATGAGAGTAGGCAGTATAACAGAGAAAATATGGGAGAATGCGACATCTTTAATGTCTGATTTCACAATTCCCGTGAAAATCAGGACCGGTAGGGGAAAAAGGAATATAAACCTGTTCGCTTCTGAGATGAAGTGGCTTTTTAAAAAACCTTTCTTCTGAATAATATACCCGAAGATTATTATGAAAAAAATAGGCGCTATGGTCTCAATTACAGCCACGGTTCACCAGTGACCAGTAAGCAGTAACTGCCTACTCTTTTAATATTTATGTTAGTTTATAAACTCGCAACATTTTATTACTCCCGTAGTGCTCCGTTCCACAGCTCAAACGATGGAAAGTCTGTCATCCTCTCTTCCGGTTTATAGAAAATTGCGTATGTCATGGTTTTGTATCGTGAAAATACACCTGTGTTTGAAGCTAAGATTCTTTCCCTCCATGTACCCGTATTGATATAGTATCTATGAAACCGTTTATCCACCCCAAGGAAAGAGACATTTTCGTTGTGGGTATGTCCATAGGCCACATAGAGGGCTTTTTCTTTTTCTGCCATTTCCTCATAGTGAGGTTCTTTTGTCTCAAAATACGAAAAGATTTTAAGGAGTTTTTCTGCCCAGTCCATCGGAAGAAGCTTTGAAAGGTAGAGCATGTATTCAAGTTTGTCTGCTGCATCAAGGGGAGATAAGGTATCGTGTTCTTCAATCCACTCTTTCACGTATGGTATTGCAAAATAGTTGTCTATTGTTTTTTCCACAACGTTTTCTATATAAGACTTTATATCCATCTCAACATACGTGGATTGTAAATAGTCGAATATTCTCCACTGAGGTCTGATGTCTTCGGCGCTCTTTAACTCATCTTCAAGCTCAGGGAATTTTGCCTTTATTTCAAAGGGTAACCGGACAAATAACTCCACTGTCTTGACATCTCCTATGGGAATCCCATCTGCCTCAAAATTGTATTCGTCGTACTCATGGCCATGCCTTATCAGTACCCCGTAATCTTCATTGCTATATGGACCTTTCAATATCGTTACATCCCCGAGTGCATTCTTCAGTATATCGCCGTAATCGTGTATTTCTTCCATCATCCTGTCATGGTTGCCGGGTATGATGATTTTTTTAATGGGTATAGGAAACAATGTATCTGCCTGCTTGATTATCTCCAGGCTTGTTTTGTTTGTTTCCAGAATATTGTTCAGGATGTTTTTTAGATGGCTTTCTTTGTTTTGCTGCTTGCTGCTTACTGCATACTGTCTACTGTCTTTTGGCAAGTCTCCCCAGGGTTTTTCAGCATCATCCACGTTCAGCCAGTAATCACTCCGTAAAAGGTCAAAGGTGTCACCTGCAAAAACAACTATCAGTTCTTTGTACTCTTTCCTCAGACTTCTTTTTATGTAATCAAAGAAATGTGAAAAGGCTCTGTGGGATATGTTATGGGAAGAAGTCCCGTCCGATAAGTGCAAATCGCTGATAACTATGAGCATATAGAAATTTTAACACGTCTCTACAAAAGGTTACAAGAAATTTAAGGTGTACAGAATTATAAACACTTAAATGCAATAGGCTACAAGTTGTTATAATGTCTTGACAAATCCGATAATGAAAGGATATAAGAGTTATAATAATCACATTATGTTTAATAGGGGGTATTGATGATAAAGGAATCGTTAATTGGAGAGTTTCAGAGGATTGTTGGCAAAGAAAATGTCCTTACAAAGAAGGAAGCATTAAGGGCATATTCTTACGATGGTACTACAAGCTGGATCCATGAACCTGATGTAGTGGTATTCCCAAGAACTACGAAAGAAATCTCAGATATTATGAAAATAGCGAATGCTGAGAAAATACCTGTGACTCCAAGAGGTGGAGGTACAAATGTAAGCGGTGGTTCTATCCCGATAATGGGAGGAATCGTTCTCTGCACGACAAAGATGAACAAAATATTAAATGTTGACAAAGAGAACCTTACCGCCACTGTTGAACCAGGCGTGGTGCTTATGGATTTGAACATAAGACTTGGTAAGGAAGGGCTTTTCTTCCCGCCTGACCCTCAGAGTTTCCTTGGGGCAACGATGGGGGGCATCATAGCGGAAAATGCTGGTGGCCCTGCATGTGTGAAATATGGGGTGACGAAGCAGTATATTTTAGGGCTTGAGATTGTGTTGCCAACTGGTGAGATTATCAATATTGGTGGCAGGACAGTAAAAAACGTTGTGGGTTATGACCTGATCCATATCTTTATCAGCTCAGAAGGAACCCTTGGTATGATAACAAAAGCTGAACTCAAGCTTAACCCACTACCCCTTGCGAGAAGAACAATCATGGCGGTATATGATGATCTTGAAATGGCAGGAGAAAGCGTGTTCAGGATCCTGGAAAATGGGGTGATACCAGGGAAGATTGAATTACTCGATAACTGGGTCATAAATAGAATTGAAGAGATGATGCCCCTCGGGCTTCCAAAGGATGCCGAGGCTGTCTTGCTTTTTGAGACAGATGGTATCCCGGAGGCAGTGGAAAAAGAGACGGAAAAGATTGTCGAAATTACTAAAAAATACGGTGCAAGAGATGTAAGGGCTGCAAAGGATATGGATGAGGCAAATAAATACTGGCTTGCAAGGCGGGCAGGATTTGCCGCAGTATTCGGAAAAGCACCTACTGTGATGGCAGAAGACATTGCCGTTCCAAGAGGCAAGATACCTGCTTTTATTAAGAGATGCAAGGACATTGCAAAGAAATATAACGTCGAGATGTGTATACTGGGTCACGCAGGTGATGGTAACCTTCACCCATCGATATTAACAGATGTTAAGAATAAAGACCTCTATGATAGAGCAGTAAAGGCAATGGATGAGATCTTTGAAAGTGCTGTCGAACTTGGTGGTGTGCTTTCTGGAGAACATGGGATAGGTCTTGAAAAAGCAAAATTCTTCAAGAGAATGACGGATCCTGTCGTTGTTGATATAATGAAGAAAATCAAGGCACTCTTAGATCCTAATAATATAATGAACCCAGGCAAGATTTGGGATTAGTAAAAGGGAGCTTAGAATATGGAAGATCTGAAAGAGCTTAAGAAAGTAGAAAAATACGTAGATCAGTGTATGAAATGTGGTTTTTGTACATTTTTCTGTCCTGTATACCAGGAGGAACATGAAGAAACAGCGGTTGCAAGGGGAAAGAATTATCTTATAAAACTTGCCCTGAAGGGGGAACAGGAATTTACCGATGAGATGGGTGAAATTATAGGGAAGTGCCTTCTCTGCAAGCGGTGTGTTGTAAACTGTCCTGCAAAAGCACAGATAGATAGGGTTGTGGTGGGGGCGAGAGCCCAGATGGTCAAGAATAAAGGGTTGCCCTTTATAAAAGACTTTGCTTTCCGTAAGGTCATGGCGAATAGAAAAACATTTGGGCGGTATATAAAATTGGCCAAGGCATTTCAGTGGTTACTCCCGAAGACAGAAGGAAAGATAAGACATCTGCCCGATTTTATGAAAGCCCTCGGGCAGGGTAGAAACATACCAGAGATTGCAAAGGTATTTCTCCGTGACATGGTGAAGGAAGTCAATAAGCCACAGGATGGGAAAGCACCAAAGATGAAGGTTGGCTTCTTTATGGGTTGTGCTACAGACTTTGTGTATCCGGAGTTGGGGCTTAAGGTAATAGACTTTCTCACAAAGAGAGGTATTGAGGTTATTGTCCCACAGGAACAGAATTGCTGTGGCGCTGCGATATATTTCAGCGGTGATTTTGAAACAGGGAGGCAGCTCGCTGCTGACAACATGAAGGCATTCAAGGACGTTGATTATATAGTGACGGCGTGCGGAACATGTAGCTCTACGCTGAAAGATTACGCAAAATATCTGCCGGACAACGAAGTACAACAGAAGGAGTATGAAGAGTTTGCCCAGAAGATTAAGGATAGCACAGAGTTTGTCATTGATGTGATGAAAATTCCACCGGAAGAGTTTAGACTGAAGAAAGAATTTGAAGGCAAGATTGCAACATGGCATGATCCGTGCCATCTCATTAGATACCAGGATATCAAGGATCAGCCGAGGGCAATCCTCAAGGCTCTCAAAGGCTTAAAATATGTGGAAATGCCCAACGCTGATTTGTGTTGTGGCATGGGTGGTTCTTTTAGTGTGTACCACTATGATATTACAAAAAAGATAGCAGACAAGAAGATGGATGGCATTAAGGCAACGGGTGCAGATATTGTAGTGACTGCATGTCCTGGTTGCATGATTAACCTTATCGATAATACTCTGAGGAACAAGATGCCTCAAAAGGTGTATCACCTTCTCGAACTTGTCGAGTAAAGGAACATGGAAGCAAAAGCGTATCATGTAAAAAATTAAAATAATTGAGGAGGATGTATCATGAAAAACGGGCGTTGGATGACGGCAAAAGACGTTTTGAGGGTAAATGCCTTCAAATGGCCGGACAAGATAGGCATCAAGGATATGAATAAGGCTTACACCTTTAAACAATGGAATGATAGATCATGCAGGCTTGCGAATGCCCTCGCTGATATGGGTTTGAAGAAAGGTGATAGGTTTGCAGTCCTTGCTTACAACTGTGTTGAATGGCTTGAGATTTATGCGGCAGCAGCAAAGGGTGGATTTCTATGTGTTCCCTTGATGTTCAGGCTTGCACCTGTAGAAATGGAATATATCATCAATCACTGTGAAGCAAAGGTCTTCATCGTTCAAAGTGGAAAGGACAGGGATGGAGCAGAATTTCCATGGATAAAAATGGTCAATGAGATGAAGAAGAATATTCCCGGCGTGGAGAAGTATGTCTCCTTTGCCATTGATAATCCTCATTATGACGGCTACATCTCCTATGAAGATGCCATTGCAAAGGCAAGCCCGGAAGAACCTAATGTAACGATAGATGCAGATGATATATGGGTTATCATGTATACCGGTGGAACAACTGGTAGGCCGAAGGGTGTTTTGAAGAGCCATGCCAATCTGTTTGCTCAATATTTTATTATGATTTATGACCATCAGTTCAATTTTGATGACACCAACCTTCTTGTAATGCCTTGCTGTCACGTGAATTCACTCTTCTACTCCTTTGTTGTTACCTGGGTAGGTGGAACTGTTATGGCATACAACATGGTAAGTTTCAACCCTGAAAACCTGCTCAAAACATTTGCGGAACAAAAGATTACCTTCACCTCCCTTGTTCCAACCCACTACATCATGCTCCTTGCCCTTCCCGATGAGGTAAAAGCAAAATACGATGTAAACTGCGTGAAAAAACTTCTCTGCTCATCGGCTCCTGCAAGAAGGGATACAAAGCTTGGTATTTTAAAGATGTTCCCGAACTCAAATCTTTATGAAGCCTACGGGTCAACAGAAGCTGGTATTGTAACAGTTTTAAAACCCCATGAACAGATGACAAAACTTGGCTCCATTGGACGTGAGGTTATGGCCACAGATATCCTGAAGCTCTATGACGAGGATGGGAATCTTATTACAAAACCACATGTAGTTGGCGAGCTCTACTCAAGAAGTGCCCAGGTTTTTGAAGGATACTGGAAAGACCCTGAAAAGACTGCAGCGGCCATGAAAGGAGAATACTTCAGCGCTGGTGACATGGCATACATAGATGAAGATGGCTACTACACCCTCGTTGACAGGAAAGCCAATATGATCATCTCCGGTGGTGAGAATATTTTCCCATCAGAAGTTGAGAACTGTGTTGGCGGCCATCCGAAGGTAAAGGATGTCGCTGTTATCGGTGTACCGCACGAAAAATGGGGTGAACAGGTTACAGCAGTGGTAGTGTTACACCAAGGGCAAACAGCGACAGCAGAAGAAATGTCCAGCTTCTGCAAAGGAAAGATCGCAGGCTTCAAGGTTCCCAAGAACATTATCTTCATAAAAGACGAAGAGATGCCGAGAAGCGGCGCGGGAAAGATTCTCCACAGGATTTTGAGAGAGCAATACGGAAAGTGGAGCGACCACGTGTAATAAGAAGGCACAAAGATAAGGGTTTAAGGCGCAAGGAAAAGCGGGAGTCAAACCTCCCGCTTTTTTTATAGGTATTTTCTCTCGAAGGTTACATAATGATTTCTCTTGACAAAAAATCCATTTTCTTTTACATTCTTATACTATGAACGGATTCGTAATGGTTTCAAGCTTTTTTTACTTTTACTTTAGAAACTTGCACCCGTGTACTTGTTTGCTTTGACAGAAGCAAAAAGCCATGGGTGCAAAAACCCATGGCTTTTTTTGTTTGAAAGCCATGGCGTGAGAACCATGGCTTTTTATTTGAGGAGGTTTATATGATTGTCTCGAACAAAGTAAAGAAACAGATGGAGGAGACGGGATGGATCAGGAGGATGTTCGAAGAAGGCATCACCATGAAGAAACTGTACGGGGAAGATAATGTGTACGATTTTTCCCTTGGCAATCCTGATGTGGAACCCCCGGAGCAATTAACAGAGGCCCTGATAGAGACCCTTACACATCCCGTGCCAGGTATGCACAGGTATATGCAAAACAATGGATATGAAGGGGTGAGAGGAGAGATAGCAGATTACCTAAAAGGATATTATGGCCTTCCTTTTACTTCGCAGCATGTGTATATGACAGCAGGTTGTGCAGGCGGGCTCAATATATTACTCAAGAGTATGTTGAACAAGGGAGACGAAGTGGTTGTCCCGAACCCATATTTTATGGAATTCAAATATTACATTGAAAGTCATGGAGGCAGGATCAGGCTTGTAGATACGAAGGAAGACTTCCAGTTAGATGTGGGGAAGATTGCAAGCGCAATCAATAAGAAGACAAAAGCTATCTTGCTCAACAGCCCGAACAATCCAACAGGTATTATATATAGAGAGGAAACCTTAAAGGAATTGGCAAATTTACTGAACAGGCAGAGAAAAGAAGGGAAAAATATCTATATCATTTCAGACGATGCGTATAAAAAACTCGTGTATAATAACCTTGTGCCACCGAACATTTTTAGAATCTACGATCTTGTCATTTCTGTCACATCACACTCTAAGGATTTAGCGCTCCCTGGTGAGAGAATAGGGTATATCGCAATCTCTCCGGCAATCAAGGAGGCGGAATCGCTTGTATCAGCCCTTATGTTTTCAAGCAGGGCCCTCGGTTTCGTCAATGCCCCTGCGTTATTCCAGAGAATAGTGGGGAAATTTCAGAATAATTCTGTGAACATCCTGGACTATCAGAAGAAAAGGGACGTGATATACAATACACTTATTGAAGCAGGTTTTGAGTGTGTGAAGCCGATGGGGGCATTTTATCTGTTCCCAAAATCGCCGATAGATGATGAGATCGAGTTTGTAAAACTACTCCAGAAGGAAGAAAGAATCCTCGTTGTGCCTGGTAGAGGTTTTGGCAAAAAAGGCTATTTCAGGGTGGCATACTGTGTCCCATTGGAAAAAATACGGGGCGCTGTTGATGGTTTCAAAAGAATAGGAAAACGGTATATCAAAAAGGGGTAAGCCATGGTTATTTCAAAAAAGATTTCTGAATTAATGAAGGACTCTTCCTGGATAAGGGCGATGTTTGAAGAGGGAGAGAAACTGAAAAAAATATACGGGCAGGAAAATATATTTGATTTTACCCTCGGCAATCCTGTCACGGAGCCCCCGAAAGCATTGAAAAAGGAACTTATAAAAATCGTGTCTTCAGATATGAAGGGGATGCACAGGTATATGTCGAACAGCGGGTATGAAGAGGTAAGGGAGGAGATAGCAGAATATTGTAAAGAAAAAACACACCTTATGTTTACGAAAGACCATATTATCATGACAGTAGGGTCAGCAGGTGGCATTAATGTTGTCTTAAAAGCGCTCCTTGACCCGGAAGATGAGGTGATAGTGCCATGTCCGTTTTTTGTGGAATTTAAGTTCTATATAGAAAACCATGGCGGAATCATGAAGCTTGTGGACACTAAAGAGGATTTTCATCTTGATATTGAGAACATAGGAAAGGCTATCAGTAATAAAACCAAAGCGATCATCATCAACTCTCCTCATAATCCCACAGGAGTTGTGTACAATGAGAAAGAATTAAAAGAACTTACCTCTTTACTTATGGAAAAAAGGAAAGAGGGACAGAGAATTTTCATCATTTCCGATGAGGCTTACAGGAAAATCATCTATGATGGCATTATATTTCCAGACCTTTTTGGTCTTTATGAAGATACGGTCACAATCACATCCCATTCCAAGGACCTTGCCCTTCCAGGCGAAAGGATTGGATATATTGCTATATCCCCGCTTCTCAAAAATGCCAGGACATTAATTGATGCGACGATATTTGCGAATAGAATCCTCGGTTTTATCAATGCACCGGCTATTATGCAGAGGCTTGTGGGAAGGTTCCAGAACAATAGCGTGGATATTGCAGAATACCAAAAGAAGAGGGATTTGATATACAATATCCTGATGGAGGCTGGTTTTGAAGTTGTAAAACCCATGGGTGCCTTTTATATTTTTCCCAAATCTCCAATCCCGGATGATATTAAATTTGTGAGAAGTTTACAGAAATATCATATACTTACCGTCCCGGGTGTGGGTTTTGGAAAAAAGGGGTATTTCAGGCTGGCTTATTGTGTTGAGATGGATATGATAGAACGTTCAAGGGAGCACTTTCAAGCGGTAGGGAAAACTGCCTAATATGAAAGTAAAAGTATTGAAGATTGTTTCAGGTTTCGCGTTACGGGTTAGGACACGAAACTCGTAACTCTTTATTGTATTACATTATTAATGTCTACCGCTCATGATTGTAGTCTGCTGAAAGTCATTGATTCAGTAGAGTCCCTACGTCTATATATCGTTCAAAGGTATCGGCGAGTAATTCCCTGTCCATATTCCCTTTCAGTAAATCCTTCATGTAAGGGAAGATGCCGAGTACCGGAACATTTAAATATCTTTTTAACACTTCAGGGTTTGTTTTTGCTGCTAAGTCGTTTGTACCTTCGGTATCATTCAGAATCACCCCAACAACCTTTATCCCCATAGTCTGCAAATACAGAGAGGTTAAAAGGGTGTGATTGATGGTGCCCAGACTTAACCTCGATACTATGATCGTGGGTACATCCCATCTTTTTATTAGGTCAGCGTAAAAAAAATCTTTTTTTATGGGTACGAGGACACCCCCAGCCCCTTCTATAATTACTATGTCGTGTATTTTCAAGAGTTTGTTGTATATCCTGTCGATAAGCTCCAGATCTATTTTGACATGCTCAAGCATAGCCGCAACCTCCGGAGCGAGTGGAGCTTCAAAGGTATAGGGACTTACCATTTCAAGGTCATCATTGCTGCCGGAAGCTTCCTTTAAACATATTCCATCCCAGGGGAGCAGGTCTTTGTCTCTCTTTGAAAGGCCGCTTTCAAAGGGCTTCATGACGCCAACATCCATATTTTTATTAAGGGAGAAAAATGCCGATAATCCCACAGATACGGTGGTTTTACCAACCCCAGTATCTGTTCCGGTTATAAAAAGTGCTTTCATTACCTCACAACAGAAGAGAGAAGGACCGCGACACCTATAAAAATACAGGCACAAATAATTGCAAGGCCTATGTTGCCTTCATCAGAGATTTTTTTCTCAAAGGATGTGGAAAAGGTTGCACCCACAATTTTTACAGATATTAAAACGATGATGATATAAATGGCGGAGTATAAAAACATCTCCACGATATTGCTTAGTATTTTCCACATTATAGCCTCTTAATTGGACATGTAATATACGAGATGGTCAAGCGCTGCTGTGAAAAAAACGTTTCTCAGCTTCACATGTTCAGCAACCCTTACTGGAGAAGGCGAAAAGTTCAATATCCCTTTTACATTCGCATCCACAAGCAAGTTTGCAACCTTTTGCGCCTCCTGCGGAGGTGTTGTGATAATCCCTATCTCTATATTTCTTGCTTTCACTACCTCTTTTAAGTTGTCTATGTGAAGTATCTCTACAGGTTTTCCCATTTGTTCCGAAATATGCCCGATTACCTTCACAGGATCAATATCAAATGCCGCCACTATCTTGTAGTTCTGTTTTAAAAAATCCTTATACATCAACAGGGAGCTTCCCAGGTTACCAATGCCAACCACTGCAATTCTCCATATCCTGTTTATGCCCAGAATTTCCTTGATGTGGAATTTCAGCTCTTTCACGTTATATCCCATGCCTCTTATGCCAAATTCGCCAAAATATGCAAAATCTTTTCTCACCTGAGCCGCATTCACATTGCATATTGTTGCAATAAGGGCACTGGATGCAACCTTTTCTTGCTTGGATTCAAGGTCCAAAAGTGCTTTCAAATAGTTTGATAACCTTCTAATTGTAGCTTCTGGTATTTTTGGATATTTAGCCATCTCTTCACCCGTTTATAAATTTTCTGATATTTTTTTAGCAATTATTCACAGGAATTGCAAGAGAAAAATTTAACAAGCGTGATGTGATTTTTCGTTCTTCATACGTGATACATGATATAAAATTCACGATTCATAAAAAAAGTAAAGGTTAAAGGTGCGAGTTCCGAGGAGAGGTGCAGCAGGTTTCTTATGGCAATTCACTCTCAATTGTGGTAATGGTTATTTATCATAATCATGAACATGTTTTTAAAGAGTAAAACGACATAAAAAGGGGGGTTCTGTATGCGTATATTGGTGTATTTGATCACCATTCCTTTTTTACTTATATCTTGTGCATCAGTGAAACCCGTGGAGCAAGCTGAAAAAGTCAGCTTGCTCTATATTGATGGGACGGTCCAAGGTGTATCTGGTAATGAGATCACATTGGTCTTGAAACTACCGGAATTTTAAAAAACCCCTGATTTACCAATCAGTGAGATTGCCCAGCAGGTTGTCCAGAAAAGTCTTTTTCTTGAAGGGATTGCAACGGACGTAAACGGTATCCCCGCTACAGTGAAAGAATCGCGTGGGAATCAGGTGATAGTTGTATTCGACAAGCCGCAAGCCTATCCGATAGGTTCATCAGTGAAACTAAAAATCCCTAAAAAGACCATTGCGATTGTTGATTTTGAGGTAATACGGGGCAACGTGCAGGAAGCAGGCAGGGTAACCCTTGAGGGCTTGACATCTGCCTTGATCGAATCTGGTCACTTCACGGTGGTAGAGAGAACAAAACTGAAAACAATCATTGCAGAACTTGAGTTAAGCCTGAGCGGTCTTACAAAAGAAACTCCGGAAAAGGTAATGGGCAAGCTCATAATGGCAGACCTTATCCTCACAGGCACGCTCGCGGACATGGGTGACAAATGGGATATAAATTTAAGGCTGGTGAATGTGAGGACTGGCCAGGCAATGGCAGCAATAGCAATGAGGACAGCACTCTTTAAGCCCACCGAACTGAGAGATGCCGGCCCTTTGAACGAGGACTTTAAGGAAGATACGCTTGATGCATCGTGGCGTTTAGGTTTCAGGGAAAAAAATCTATTTGACGCCTATGGAGGGGGGTGGGATGTAGGCACATTTTGTAATTTTATATTAGACACTACCCAGGGAGCCGAAGATACCATGCATTCCCTTAAAATAGACTACGATTTCATAAAGGCTCAGGACTGGACAGGTTGTGGTGCATTTAGCAGGAAGAAGAGGGGCCTCACACTATATAATGGTATTGAATTCTATGCGAAAGCCACAAAACCAATTACTGGCATAGTGACTTTATTAATTTCACACCCGGATGACCTCAAGATGGTTGATTCATGGATCATTAATTACAGAATAGGTACTGATTGGAAAAAAGTAAGAATCCCTTTTTCCAGTTTCTCCACGAGTCTTGGATGGAAAAAGTTCAGGGCTTTTAAATATGGATTGAAACCTGGTGATGAAATATTGAGACTCAACCGGATAGAAAGTCTAAGTATAGGGGTAGAAAGTTCTAATAATCCCCCTGGTTCCAAAGGATCAATATGGGTTGACAAGGTTCGCTTTTATAAGTAGCAATGAACTGATATCAGACCTTAAAGTGTTTCTGATTTGTGCTGCCTACTGCTTTATATTCCCAGCACATCCTTCATGGAATATACACCGTTTTTCTGGTGGGTAATCCATTTAGCGGCAAGTAACGCACCTCTCGCAAAATTTTCACGGGAATAGGCCCTGTGGGTAACCTCAAGTCTTTCTCCGATACCCGCAAATAGTACAGTATGTTCCCCAACAACGTCCCCGCCTCTTAAAGCGAGAATGCCAATCTCTTCTTTCTTTCGCTCGCCGGTAATTCCCTTTCTGCCAAATACTTCTATCCAGTTTTTATCTGGTTTGGACATTTGAATAATATCTTTTAATCTCAACGCTGTTCCACTTGGTGCATCCTTTTTTAACCTGTGATGCATTTCCACAATCTCTACATCGTAACCTTCTTGTAGAGCCTTGGACAAACGCTCTACCACATCAAACATAAGGTTCATCCCTATACTCATATTAGGGGATATCACAACCCTGACATCTTTGCTGCCTTTTATTTCCTTGAGGGCTTTATCAGAGAAACCGGTAGTCCCCATGACAATGGCTTTCTTGTGTGACCTTGCAACCCTGAAATGCTCCAGGGAGGATTTGGGTTCAGTAAAATCAACAACTACATCACACTTATGTATGGTTTTGGAGAGGTCATCATCTATGGTAGGGGTGTTATGTGTTGTACCCGCTATTGCATCAATCCTTTTCCCTATTAAAGGATGATTTTTTGTTTCTATTCCTCCCGCCACCGCAAGACCAGCATCTTTCAATGCAAGGTTCAATATGGTACTGCCCATTTTCCCGCATACACCAGTTATGATAATTTTCACCATAATCTCTCCTCCATTGGTTACTGCCTTCTTAGCAGCCCATAATCCTTTATCACGTTCCTGAGAGATTTATTATTCGTTTCAGACATAGGACATAGGGGAAGCCTGAACTCCTTTTCTATCATACCCATGTAGTAAAGGGTTTCTTTTACAGGGATAGGGTTTGTCTCGATGAACATAGCCTGCATAATTGGCAGGAGCTGGGCATTGATATCCCTTGCCTTCTCTATATCCTTTTCTTCTAAAAATGCTTTGTACAGTGATTTCAATGCTTTTGGCAACACATTGGAGAGCACAGATATCACACCAGTAGCACCTACGCTCATCATGGGTAAGAACAGGTTGTCATCCCCTGAAAGGATTGTAAACTCTCCTTTTGTTAATCTGTAGATCTCTGCAACCTGCACAAGGGAACCTGAAGCCTCTTTTATTCCTACAATATTCGGAATTTCGGCAAGCCTTGCCACTGTCTCGGGAACCATATTCACACCTGTTCTCCCAGGTATGTTATACAAAACCAGCGGTATATCTACCTCTTCCGCAATCTTTTTGAAATGTTTATACAGACCTTCCTGGGTGGGTTTATTATAGTAAGGTGTGGTGAGGAGACACATGTCTGCACCCAACCTTTTTGCCCCAGCGGTGAGCTCGATAGCCTCACTTGTGCTGTTTGAACCAGTCCCGGCAATAACAGGTACAGCCCCATTCACGTACCTTATGGTAAGCTCAACCACCCTCGCATGTTCTTCATAGGATAGTGTCGCTGATTCTCCTGTTGTTCCACAAGGGACAATTCCATCAACACCCTCTTGAAGTTGAAAATCTATCAGCCTTTTCAGCCCTTTTTCATCCACGCGATAATCCTTAAAGGGTGTAACCAAAGCCGTATATATACCTTTTAGCTCCATAGTCCTTCCTTTCTATAAAAGCGCTTCTTCGTTCAATATGCCTGTGTATATAATTCTTGTGTTCCCTTCGAGATATACCGCATCGTTTGTGTAGATTTTGAGTACCTCCCCTCCTTTTGTCCACATATGCACGGGACTCCCAACCAATGCCTTTTCTTTTAAAATAATCCCTGATGCCACAGAACCTGTGCCACAAGCATACGTTTCACCCTCAACGCCTCTCTCGTATGTCCTTATCTTCACATTGTCTTTATCAATAACCTGCACAAAATCCACATTCGTTCCCTTTTCACCAAATGCCTTGTGATACCTTATAAGCCTTCCTAACTCCTCCACTGGTATACGGTCAATGTCATCTACCAGAAGTACGGCGTGTGGCACCCCTGTGTTTACACTATTGATGAATATCTCCTTATTTTCAAGACCAATGGGATAATCGAGTTTTAGATCAACAGGAGGGGTAAGCTGGAGTTTTATCGTTGATCCCTCTACCTCTGCTTTTATCAGACCTGCGATGGTTTCGAAAACCATCTTTTCCTTTGCAATGCCCTTCATGAAAGCAAATCTCGCAGCACAACGACCACCGTTTCCGCACATCTCAGCTTCTGAGCCGTCGGCATTAAAAAACCTCCAACGAAAATCATACTTTTTTGAACCTTCAATGAAAATCAGACCATCTGCCCCAACAGAATGATGCCTTCTGCATATCTTTACTATGAATTCTTTGAGGTCTTTAAAATTCTTGTCAATTTTGCCATCTCTGTTGTCAATGATTATAAAATCGTTACCGCTTGCACTCATCTTAAAAAATTCCAGTTCTACCACCTTCTATACCTCCAGAAATGATGGGATGGACTCTCCTTTTATCAAATCCCTGAGCGTCTCCCTTTTTCGTATGACGAAAAACTCTTTTCCTTTTACAAGGACTTCCGTTACCCTCTTTCTTGAATTATAATTTGAAGACATAGAAAAACCATAGGCACCTGCCCCTAAAACGGCCAACAGTACTCCCGGTTCAAGTATTGGCAGGTCCCTGTCTTTCGCAAGAAAATCACCTGACTCACAGATGGGTCCAACCACATCCACGGTAATTTCTTTATCGCTTTTCTCCTTTACAGGTATGATGTCGTGGTAAGCACCATATAAAGCCGGCCTGACAAGGTCATTCATGGCCCCATCAACTATATAGAAGGTTTTTCCCTGTGTTTTTTTCACATAGAGTAGCTTTGTTATGAAAATTCCACTATTACCGACCAGAACTCTGCCGGGTTCAAGGATTAATGTAATGCCTGTTCCCTTTAACTCTCTTTCGATAACCTTCGCATAATCTTCAGGATGTGGCGGAAGCTCATCCTTGTAGGTGATTCCAAGACCGCCGCCAATATCAATATACTTAAGGGAGATGCCATCGCTTTTAAGTTGTAGAACCATCTCTTTCAAAGACTTTACGGCATCTATAAAAGGCGCCAGTTCCAGTATTTGCGAACCTATATGGGAGGATATACCAATGGGCTGGAGGTGCTGGTCCTTCCCTATTTGTTTGTAAAGTCTATACGCATCATCCCAGAGCACGCCAAACTTGTTCTTTTTTAAACCTGTTGTGATGTATGGATGTGTTTTAGGGTCTATTTGTGGATTTACCCTGATTGATAAAGGTACTTTCTTTCTCATCCTCCTTGCAACTTTTGCCACGGAGGTCATTTCGTCCTCTGATTCCACGTTTATCATAAGAATATCAGACTCTATTGCAGACTTTATCTCCTTTTCTGTTTTCCCCACACCTGAAAATACAATCTTTTTGCCTGGTATGTGAGCATAGAGTGCCCTGTACAGCTCGCCACCTGATACGATATCTGCGCCTCCTCCAAGCCTCCCTATGGTCCGCAAAATTGCAATGTTTGAATTTGCCTTACAGGAATAACATGTGAGATGGGGTATTCCCTTAAAGGCATCATCAAAAACAATAAAGTGCCTCTCAAGGGTTTTATGGCTGTAAATGTATACAGGTGTTTCAGTAGCCTCGACAATTGTAGTTATCGGCACGTCTTCACAGCATAAATCACCGTTTTTGTATTCAAAAAAATGCATAGCTATTCCTTCATCCCCTTCATCATTACGATAGATTCTCGAGAGGGGTCACTTTCATTCCCTGATGTGTCGAGGGCAGTCACATAGTAGGAAACATATCTGGAATCAGGAACATTTTGATCAAAATAGATATGCTCTTTCGCAGGTTCTTTATTTAATTTTTCTGCCTTTCCGGTGGCTATCCTGTATACATTATACCCTATGAGGTCCTTTTCCGTATTCTCCTTCCAGGTTATACTCACACCGTTTTTCTTTCTTTCTGCCTTCACTTCCTTTGGCGTTGCGGGAGGTGTCTTATCCTTGGGGGTTGCTTCTACCTTAAATCCCTCACCCTCCCATTTAAATCCATCCTTTTCTCTTACTTTCCTGATTTCATATCTATACCTCTTCCCATTCTCAAGTCCCGAATCTACGAAACCTGGAGTAGTAAGAGGGTTTTTATTCAGGGGGAAGAGCGGATAGATATCCCCGCTGTATCTATACACATTATATGAGAAGCCTTCTTCTTTTGTCCATGTGAGTTCAACCCTTTCATCGTTTTCTTTTCCTGAAACGTTTGTAGGCGCCTCTGGTGGTTTTTCCCATTTAATGGAAAATATATTTGAGGCATCCCCGCTAATGCCCTTTCTCGTGTATGGATAGACTTTGTATGCATACTGAAATCCGTTCATGAGATCGTCATCGAAAACAAATAGCTTTCCGTTGTATATTGTATAACCTTTTCCCTCATCCATGCGAATATCCTTAAAGGTCTCAAAAACCCCCATGCAACTGCCACAACTCTTAAGTATCTTAAAACCGGCAAGGTCTTTCACTTCCGAGCCATCCTTGTTTCTTGTGGGTACTGAAAAGGACAGGAACAACACCCCATCCTTTACTTCTCCTGCTAAATCGCTGATACCGCCTGGTATAGGAAGCCCCTTTGGCAGAGGTTCGCCTTTCTTACCACAGGAGGCGAGAAGCAACAATATTCCGATGCTAATGACTAAGATATATCTTTTCTGTATCAATCTCTCTGTCAACCCCCTCAAACGAGGCAGCCCCTGTTGTTTTCCTGTTACTTAAGACATTGTAAGGATTAATAGTGTCAAAAATATCATGTTCAAAGACCTGCGAATAGGCTTTCATATCCTCTATCTTCATATCCAGGAGCCATTTACCACTCTCTTCACACCCTTTTACCAGTCTTCCAACTACCCCATGTGCTTCCCTGAAGGGCACCCCTTTTATGGTAAGGTACTCTGCCATTTCCACTGCGGGCATATAGCTATCATACACTGCCTTTTCCATCTTTTCTTTATTGATTAACATTCCCTTTACACATAGTTCCATAATGGAGATGGCATCTTTTACGGTATGTACTGCGTGGAATAGGGGTTCTTTATCCTCCTGGAGGTCTCTGTTATAAGTCATTGGAAGAGCTTTCAGGAGAGAAAAGATGCTGAAAAGGTCTCCGATAACACGGGATGTTTTCCCCCTTATCAGCTCCAGTGCGTCAGGATTCTTTTTGTGCGGCATGAGACTACTGCCGGTGCATAACTCATCGGGTAATGAAAGAAAGGAAAATTCTTCTGTGGAAAATATTATCACATCTTCTGAGAACCTGCTCAGGTGCATCATTATCATGGCAATGCCGAAAATGGCATCGAGAACGAAATCCCTGTCGGAAACAGCATCCATACTATTTTCAGAAACCTTTGAAAAACCTAATGTTTCTCTTACAAACTCCCTGTCTAAGGGGATGGTTGAACCTGCAAGGGCACCACTTCCAAGGGGCAATACATCAACCCATTTCCTTACATCCTTTATCCTTTCCCTGTCCCTTTTTAGCATATAGTAGTATGCCATCAGATAATGAGCAAAGGTGATGACCTGGGCCCTCTGCATGTGTGTATACCCAGGCATGATAGTTCTTTTTTCTTTTTCTGCTTTTTCTATCAAATTTTTCAGTAATTTACAGAGGTTCTCATCAATACTGGTGAGTTCTTCTTTCAAAAACATCCTCATATCAAGGGAAACCTGATCATTCCTGCTTCTTCCTGTATGGAGTTTCTTTCCTGCATCCCCTGTTTTTTCTATAAGACGTGCCTCTATGTGCATGTGGATATCTTCCAGGGCGTTTGAAAATAGAAATTTTCCCTCTTGAATCTCCTTCTTTATCTCATCAAGGGCAGAAACAATATCATCTTTTTCCTTCCTGCTCAAGATGCCGATTTTCTGTAGCATCTCCGCATGTGCCTTACTTCCCTCTATGTCGTATTCAAACAATACCCAATCAAAATTAATAGAAGCGCTGAACCGTTCCATAAGAGGGTCAGTATCACCTTTAAACCTGCCACCCCACGCCTTCATGTTCTTTCCCCAAATATTGCGGTACCGATTCTTACCATGGTTGCTCCTTCCTCAATAGCGACTTCAAAATCGGAAGACATCCCCATTGAGAGCTCCTTCATATCGAAAGAAAATTCTCTATTCACCCTGTGCATAATATCCCTCAGTTTACTGAATATACCTCTTACCTCTTCAGGGTTTTCTGTAAATGGCGCCATAGTCATAAGCCCAATGGGTTTCACGCATTTCAATGTGTTGACCTTTTCCAGCATCCCTTTTAGCCTGTCCTCCTGTGTTCCATGCTTTGAAGTTTCACCGGAGAGATTCAACTCGAACAGGACTTTTATATCCTTTCCATACTTATTGAGACCCCCTAACAATTCCCATCTGTCTATTGAGTGAACATAGCTGAAAAGTTTTGGTATGTATTTGATTTTATTGGTCTGTATGTGCCCTATCATATGCCAGTTAATCCCTTCTCCTTCACCAAACTCTTCAATCTTTCTTTTTGCTTCCTGAATATAATTTTCTCCAAAATCCTTAAGCCCACAGGAGACAGCAGCTTTTACCTTTTCCAGGTCAACAACCTTTGTGACAGCTATCAACCTCACCTCTTGTTCAGACCTCCCTGCCCTGTTGCAGGCCTTAGCTATTTTCTCCTTTACGATTTTTATTGAATCTTCAATGTTCTTCACGAAAGAACGCCTAATGACAGAAGAACTTCAGCAACCTCGCATATGGGAAGGCCAACGACATTGGTGTAGGAACCTTTTATCTCCTTGACCATATAGCCACCCCTGCCCTGCATTGCATAGGAACCAGCCTTCCCGAGTGGCTCAGATGTTTTTATATACCTTATAATCTCTTCATCGGAAAGGTCTCTCACAAAAACCTTTGTCTCGACTGCATCCCTATACATGATTTGCTTTGACATGTTCAGGACACAGTAACCTGTAATCACTCTATGCCATTTTCCTCTCAATGTTGTGAGCATATGAAAGGCTTCTTTTTCACCCTTTGGTTTTCCTAATACCCTGTTCTTATATACAACAACGGTATCTGCCCCGATAACCCACTTATCAGGGAAATGACTCCCCACCTTGTGCGCTTTTTCATGGGAGATTCTTAATACAAATTCCTTTGGTGGCTCATCTTTTTTCCTACGCTCATCAATATCAGGGGGTATAATTGAAAAGGATATGCCTAAGGTTCTTAAAATATCCACCCTTCGGGTCGATTCACTTGCCAGAATTATAGAATCCCCATCCTTTACTTGAAACATATTGCTCTCCTATCGTAGAATAGAAAAATATATAAAATTTTCCACAATTTCAAGATAAATATGTACGAGAAAAGGGAGGGCATTTTCCATGAAGGGAATCATTCAAATTATCACAACCATGAATAGTAAAGAAACAATAGAGAGAATAGGCAGGCAGCTCCTTGAAAAGAGACTTGTCTCGTGTGTGCAGATTATGGGACCCATAAAAAGCATATATAGGTGGAAGGGGAGGATAGAGGAAAAAGAAGAGTGGTTATGCGTTATTAAGAGTAGAAAATCCTTCTATAAGGTGATCGAGAGAGAAATAAGAAGACTACATACCTATGAAGTACCGGAAATAATAGCTATTGAGATAGATAGTGTATTGCCTGAGTATTCACGTTGGGTCATGGAAGAAACCATTATAGAATGACCCCAGGAGGATAATGATGGAAAAAACAGTTGTTGTGGTGGGTGCTGGTCTTGCCGGGATGATGGCGGCTCATGCAGCGCAGGGAGAAGGTGCAAGGGTTATATTAATAGACAGAGGCACAATCGGTACAGGAACTAACTCTTCATTATCAAATGGGGTTTTTACAGGTCCTACCCCCCTTTATAGCTCTGATGAGTATATCAGGGATACCCTGCAGATAGGCAGGATGATGAATCGAGAATCTTCTGTAAAACTGATTGCTCAAAAAGCACTGGCTTCCTTTGATTTTCTGCGTTCCCTTGGCCTTGATTTGGTAGAGTCAGCCAATTTTTATAATGTGAGATCTTCTCGCCCTGATACTATCGCCGGTGTAACGATGGTGAAGAAACTGGCAGAAAAGGTGAAAAAGTTAGACAGGATTCTCATTGTAACCGGTTTTTATGTTACAGAAATATTGAGGAAGAAGGATGAGGTCTATGGTGTAAAAGGTTTTGATAAAACAGGAAGAGAGATGTCAATCCATACATCGGCTGTTGTGCTGGCAACAGGTGGTGCAGGAGCTATTTACCTCAGGAATGACAATCAGAAGGGCATTATGGGGCAGGGGTATGCATTGGCCGCCAGAACAGGACTTGACTTATGGGATATGGAGTTTGTTCAGTTTTACCCCATAGTGATTGCTGAGCCCCACTTGCCTTCAATGTTGTTATATCCGCCCCACCCTGAGGAAGTAAAATTGGTCAATGCTTTTGGAGAGGATATTTTAAAAAAATACGGTATGGATGACCTCAATGATGCAATTATGAAAAAAAGGGACGAATTCTCGGCTATCCTGTTTGAGGAAACCCTTGTGGGGAAGGTGTACATGGACCACCGGAATGTTCCCCTTGCTTTATGGGAGAAATATCCATTGAGTCTTTTGAAGAAGATGAAGTTTGATTTTCAAACACAACCGGTTGCCATATCGCCGGCCGCCCATTTTTTTATGGGTGGTGTGCGGACAAACGAAGATGGAATGACTTCTTTACAAGGTCTGTTTGCCTGTGGTGAGGTGGTTTGGGGACTTCACGGTGCGAACAGAAGAGGTGGAAATGCTTTAACCGAATGTGTTGTATTTGGCAACATGGCCGGTTATAATGCTGCCCAATATGCCATAACCCGTTCATTATCGCCTTTACACCTTAAGAAGGCACCTGAAAATCCAGTGTTCTATCTACCATCACCACGGGGAAAGCTCAGAGAGTTACGTCAACGAATAAGAGGGATTGCCTGGAACCATGGAGGAATAGTGAGATCTGAGGCAGGATTACGAGAGGGGCTTCACAAAATAGAGGAGATGGCAGGGCAATTGAAAAAAACTGCCTGTCAAATTATTGCGGATAAGATACGAAAAGAAGATTTACTCAGCGCCGTCTTCGTACTCAAGGCAGTGCTTATTGCAAGCCTTGCGAGAAAGGAGAGTCGGGGGAGTTTTTACCGCAAAGATTTTCCTCAAGAGGATAATACGAATTGGCGTAAAAATTCATGTTTAGCCTATGATGTGAGAAAAAACGATTTTACCTTGAGTCATCACGAGGTTATTAATCCAACTCTTTTATGTGATTAAAGAGTTGCAGTCTTGAGTTTTCTATTACCGGGGCTTGCGCCTGTCCCCGTAAGGGGGTCGCCCCCTCCCCAAGCAAAGCTTGTGGAGCCTCCTCCTCTCGCTCGCTGTGCAAGCCGGATAGATTCCAACACCCGTGTAATGCCACGGGTACCAGGCGACGCAAGTCAGCAGAGTACCACGTTTTTAAACGTGGGTGAATGCTTCCGTTATTTACGAGTAACGTATATATTAACAGCGCCACGGGCTTGACCGTGGGAATCTATTGAGTTATCCTGATACTTTTTTGTATGATATTGACTGGTGAGGGAATATGAAACTGAAAGATAGAGTGGCGTTACTCACAGCTGCGGCAGGAGCTGGCATTGGTCAGGCAGTAGCCAGAACAATGGCAAGGGAGGGGACCAAGGTGGTAGTGACTGATGCCAATCCTGAGCGGTCTATTTCTGTTGCAGAGGCAATAAAAAAAGAATATGGGGCTGAAACTCTTGGCATACAGTGTGATGTAACGAGTCGGGAGGAGGTTGAAAAGGTTGTACATGCTACCCTTGAAAGATTTGGACGCATTGATATCCTTTTTAATAATGCAGGGACAAATCGGCCATCGCACATTGTTGACATTCCTGATGAAGCGTGGGAGCTCGTGATAAATACCTCACTCCGTGGTGCCTTTTACTGTTGCAGGGCAGTGCTTCCAACGATGATGAATCAGAATTATGGCCGCATTGTAAGCGTCACATCAGTTGCTGGTTTCATGGGTCTTCAGGCTGGACACGCACACTACGCTGCAGCAAAGGCCGGGGTGATGGCCTTTACACGATGTCTGGCGATGGAAGTTGCTCCTTACTATATTACAGCAAATACTATTGCCCCGAGTTTTATATATAATGAGTTCATTCCC
>CAIJOT010000068.1 GCA_903822335.1 uncultured delta proteobacterium | reverse complement strand
TTACCATGGCTTTTAATTTAATTGTATATGAAAAAAAGGACAAGGTGGCAAGGATAACGCTCAATGTGCCACCCTCAAACTGGCTTACCATCGTCATGATGAAAGAGATCAACGAGGTGCTTGCTGAGGTGAAAAGGGATCCATCTGTACAGCTTTTGATCTTCGACCATGCCGGGGAAAAGGCATTTTGTGATGGTGTTGACGTGGCGGACCACACAGCAGACAAAGTAAACGAAATGATCGAAGTTTTCCACAGGATGTTCCGGCTTATGGCTGAAATGGATGTGACCACCGTGGCGGTGGTGAACGGCCGATCTCTTGGGGGTGGATGCGAGCTTATGAGTTTCTGCGATATCGTGATTGCATCGGAAAAGTCGAGAATCGGCCAGCCTGAAATTGCCGTTGGGGTATTCCCTCCTGTTGCCGCAGCCTGGTTTCCGAAGATAATCGGGTTTAAAAAAACCTACGAACTGCTTCTGACCGGAAAAATCATAAGTGCGAAGGAAGCAGAGGCAATCGGACTTGTCAACATAGTTCTGCCCGTTGAGAACTTCAAGGAAGGAGTTGATAAATTCCTTGCCGATTTTCTTAACAAGAGCAAGTCTGTTTCAATATGGACAAAGAGTGCAATTAAAGCCGGGTTGAATCTTAATTTTACAGAAGCCCTTCGCGCTGCGGAGATTATATATCTCAATGGTTGTATGGCAACGGAAGATGCAAAGGAAGGCATATCAGCCTTCATGGAAAAAAGAAAAGCTGTGTGGAAGGACAAGTAATTCAATTGTATGCTGTTCACACCACGGGAAGAGATACAGGGTAGAATAGATAAGCTAAGGCCCTTAATAGAAAAGGCCTCCATCGACGGGGTCTTTTTTCATTACAAGATAGACTATTTCTACCTGTCAGGGACAATGCAGGATTCCCTTCTCTTTGTGCCCCTTGAAGGGAAACCTATTTTATTCGTGAAAAGAGAGATAGGAAGAGCGAGACGGGAATCCCCCCTTGACGAGATTGTCCCGATACGGTCGATGAAGGACATAAAGCCTTACATAGGTAACCTGAAAAGGGTTGGATTGCAGCTTGATGTCGTTCCCTACAATGATGTTATCAAGTTCAAAAGCATCCTCGGTGATGTGGAACTTGTGAATGCATCTCCTCTGACTCAGGAGTTGCGGAAGAAAAAAAGCCCTTTTGAGATTGGACTTATGGAAAGGGCAGCATCAATCACAAAAAAGGTCTACGAATTGGTCCCGAATGTGTTAAAAGAAGGTATGATGGAAATAGAGCTTGGAGGAATTCTCGAAGCTTATGCGAAGACCCTGGGTCATGAGAGCTTACTGCGGGTGAGGTCTTTAAACTATGAGGCATACTCGTGGCATATATTAAGCGGTAGAACAGGAAGCATTGTAAGTCAATCAGATTCGCCTATGGGTGGGCTTGGATTGTCTCCGGCCTTCCCGGTTGGTGCAAGTATGAAAAAAATAAAGAGAGACGAGCCGATCCTTGTTGATTTCGGTGGGTGTTACCATGGCTATCAGTCTGACCAGACAAGGATGTTTGCCATAGGTCACATGCCGGATATGTATGTAAAGGCATACGAGGTTTGTCGGGAGATACACTACAGGGTGCTTGATAAGGCCCTCCTCGGTGTGAGCGGCCGGGAACTTTTTGAGTATTCAAAGGGGCTTGCGAAAGAGGCAGGTTTTGGAGATTATTACCTCGGCTACGAGCCACATAAGGTAAGATTCTTAGCCCATGGCATCGGTCTTGAGTTGAGCGAAATGCCTTTTATAGCCCATCGTACAGATTACCCTATCGAGGAGGGGATGACCTTTGCGATTGAGCCAAAGATGGTGTTTCCTAAGAAAGGCTCAGCAGGTTTTGAGAATACGGTTTTAATGGAGAAGGGGAGTTACAGGGTGCTCACCGATATAGACGAAAACATCATCATTGTATGAAAATCCTATTCTCTACTGGTTGTCTATTTTACCTGCCTATTAAAGATATTTTTTCCCTCGCTAAAGAGGCAGGGTTTGAAGGTTGTGATTTAGTTATAGATGATAATTTTAATGATGACCGCTATATTGATACAGTCATCGCATGTCTTGAGATACTCCCTGTTGATTCTATCCATGCCCCCTTTATAAAAATGAGTGCCTGGGGCAGCAAAACCCACGCCTTTATCCGCACCATAGAACTTGCCAAAATATTAGGCACAAAATTGATCAACTTCCATCCACCTTCATGGTTTTCCATGGAGATTAATTTTTTCAAATGGTTCAAAAAAATAAAGGATTTTCAGAGGGAGTTCGGGTATGAAGACATCCTGATTTCCATAGAAAATATGCCCCTTGTAGGGAAAAGACTGATGCTTGCACCCTATATCTTAAATGATTATGAAGACTTGATAGATTTTGGTGTGGAGAGGAATTTATATTTTACTTTCGATATTACCCATCTTGGAACCTTCGGGAGCGATATAGTGGTTGCTTTTCTGAATTTTTTTAAGACAGAGAGACTGAAAAATGTCCATGTAAGTGACTATGGTGCCTTCAAGAGCCATCTGCTTATAGGGAGAGGAGAATTGCCTATTGTAAAACTGTTGAATACCATGAGAAGATTAGGCTATGATGAGATGATCACCCTTGAATTGTCGCCTTATGAGTTACCGAGAACGAGAGAATGGTTGGTAAAGGTCATGAGTTACGAACTGTCTTTTTTGAAAATGCATCTGGGAAGGTGATAGGTGGCTAAGAAAACAACATTTATATGTGAGGTATGTGGCTACGAAACCTTTAAATGGATGGGGAAATGCCCGAGGTGCACAGGCTGGGATACGATAAAAGAATTCAATTTCGATAAGGACGACGCTCATACCCGGGTAAAACCTGTGATTATCACTGATGAGGAACTTCCAGAGGAAAGGATTATCCTGGGCATAGGAGAAATGGACAGGGTTCTGGGGAGTGGATTGACCAGAGGGTCTTCCATACTCCTTGGAGGTGACCCCGGTATAGGTAAAACAACCTTGTGCTTTGAAATTGTTTCAAGGATGGCAGGGCTCGGGCTTGAAGTCCTCTATGTATCAGGGGAGGAATCTTTACGACAGTTATCGTCGAGACGAAAAAGGTTGAATTTAACGAATCCCTTTCCAATACTCAATACAAATCGCTTGGATGATATTCTGCAGGCCATAACAGACAAAACATACAACATGGTTGTGATAGATTCAATCCAGTCTATTTATAACTCAAAACTTCCGATGCTTCCCGGAAGTGTGAGCCAGATAAAAGATGTATCCTCAAGATTGATCAGGGAAATGAAACAGACGGAAACAACCCATGTATTTATAGGGCATGTCACGAAAGAAGGTGCCATTGCAGGACCAAAAATCCTTGAGCATATGGTAGATACGGTGCTCTATTTTGAAGGCGATAAGATGTTGCCTTACAGGATGCTCAGGGCTATTAAAAATAGATTTGGCCCGGTTGATGAAATAGGTATATTTCAGATGCAAAAAGAAGGGCTGATCAGTGTGGAAAATCCATCAGAATTTTTTGTATCTGAAAGGGGGGATATCGGCTCAGGCAGTACCTTATTTCCCCACATCACCGGTTCACGGCCAATCATTTTAGAAGTGCAGGCAATAACCCCAAAGACAAATTTTTCTATTCCGAGGAGGTTATCCCTTGGTTATGATTTAAGCAGACTATTCATACTGATAGCTGTTCTTGAGAAGGTATTGGGAAGACCTTTCTTCGACAGGGATGTGTATGTGAATGTAACAGGTGGCATGAAGGTGGGTGAAACTGCTATAGACCTTTCTGTAGCTGCGTCTATCCTTTCAAGCTACAAAGACGTGAACATCGGGAAGGATACCGCACTATTTGGCGAGATAGGATTGACCGGCGAGATAAGAAAAACCGTTAATATGGATATAAGGCTCAGAGAATGCGAGAGGCTGGGCATAACAAGGGTATTCTGTCCCAGGGGTGCGGAGCGTGTTGCAGGGATGGAAGTAATACCGGTGAAGAATGTGAGGGAGCTGTTTGAACATATTGCTTAGCGTAGAGTACAAAAGCAGGCTAAAGGTGCAAGGTAAAAGGTAAAAGGTTTAAACCCTTCCCCCCCCTTTTTTTAGCCCTTGGCTTATAATGCTATCCGCTAAAAACGGTGACAGCAACAAACTGCTTGACAACCTATTGAAATAGCAGGAAAATGGGAAATGAAGGTGGGGAAAAGGAGGGGTTATCAAATGTCAATATTTCACCAAAGTCCCCGGCAAGAGATTTGGAAGTGGAAGGAGTGAAGGATGTCCCCCTCGTCTGGTCGGAGCTTTGTAAAGAATAAACGGGTTGTTGCCCAAACCGATTATACGCCGGGAAACTCTTTTGCTCCCTGCTCCACTGCGCTTTCTTACCCATGCATCGATTCGCTTCCATTCAATTT
>CAIJOT010000067.1 GCA_903822335.1 uncultured delta proteobacterium | reverse complement strand
CTTCAAGGTTCTCAGTTTACCTGCTGCTACCGTTTCCCTGGTAATCTCCTGAGCCGACCTTCTCTTCAAGATCATTTCCTGCACCAGCTCATCATTCACCAGCACCTCAAATACACCGGTTCTTCCCTTATACCCTGTATTGAAGCACTGGGAACACCCTTTCCCACGCTGGAAATTGGCATTCTCTATGTGGTCAAGCCCCCAGGCGGCAAGCGCCCTTTCTGAGGGTTGATAGGGCTCCTTACAGTAGGGACAGACTGTCCTCACCAACCGCTGGGCAAAGGATACGAGGAGGACCGAGGACACGAGGAACGGCTCGATACCCATATCGATAAGCCGGCTTATCGCGCCTGCTGCATCATTTGTATGGACAGTGCTCAAGAGCCGGTGACCTGTCTGGGCAGCCTGAACCGCAATAGCTGCGGTCTCCGCATCACGGATCTCACCTATCATGATGACATCAGGGTCCTGACGGAGGACGGAGCGTAACCCGCTGGCAAAGGTCATCCCTGCCTTACGGTTGAGCTGGACCTGACGGATATTTTCAATACGGTACTCTACCGGGTCTTCAAGGGTCACGATGTGGATATCGGGTCTGTTGAGGGTGCTCAGGATCGCATAGAGACTGGTACTTTTCCCGCTCCCTGTAGGACCGGTACTTAAGATCATACCGTAGGGTTTCACGATGATGGATTCGAGCTTTTCCCTGTCCCGTATCACCATGCCGAGACGGTTGAGGGAGTAAACACCGGCACCCATGTCGAGGAGGCGGAGAACCATATTCTCTCCATAGATAGTGGGCATGGAGGATACCCTCACATTGATTTCTTTCTTCTCTATTTTCAGGGTGAACCTTCCATCCTGGGGTATTCTCGATACGGTGATATCCATATTGGCAAGGATCTTGATCCTGGCAACGATGGGGAGAAAGAGGGATTTCGGAGGGGATGGCACCTCGTGGAGAATGCCGTCTATCCTGAACCTCACCTGCACATTTTTGTACTGGGGACTGATATGCACATCACTGGCTCCCTCACGCACGGCCTGGGAGAAGATGGAGTTGACCAGACGGATGACCGGTGCCTGCCCGGCCATATCCTGAAGGGAGGACACCTGGATATCTTCTGTGGCCTGTTCTGCCTCTTTTTCCGTGTCGGTCTCCGTATCAACTTCTATGCCTTCCATCACACTTCCGAGGCCTGACAGCATACCATAGAGGCTGCTGATCAACTGGTTTACCTCACGTTCCGTGCATACCACCGGTTCTACTTCAGCATTGGTGAGGACTTCGATGGAGTCTAAGGCATTGATGTCCAGGGGATCTGTCATGGCGATGGTGAGGAGACTGCCCCTCTTCTTTAACGGTGCTACCTGATACTTCTGGGCAACATCTATGGGGATGAGCCGGGTGAGGGCCATATCGAGAGGATACTTATCAGGATGGTATACCTCTATCTTGAGCTGCTTGCTGAGCATATCCACGACCTGCTGTTCATTCACGGTCCCTTTCCTGGTGAGGAACTGGCCCAGTTTCAAACCTGTCTTCTTCTGCTCGAATAGCGCCTTAGTGAGTTCCTCTTCTGTTAACAGTGTGCTCTCTAAGAGCATTTCTCCTAATCTTTTTTTGGCTTGCATGGTCTGTTATTTCGCCTCGCTATCACCCCTTCCCATCAAGGAAGAGGGTTTATAAAACCATCTAAGTGTTTACAGGTTTGCAAAAAAGACCGTATCGCTTTCCCATTTTTTCACAACCTTCGCGCTTGAAGCAAATTGTGAAGGCAGCTTCTGAATTGCGCTCATAGCGGATGCTTCATTGGTGAAACCATCTTTTAAAAAAATCGCATACACCATACCTTCCTGGCCATTCCAGTAAGGAAATAAACGTATAGCAGATAAGTGATGGGGATAATCCTTATACAACCGATAGGCTTCTTCAATATTCTGCTTGCTTGTGATCTGTACCCAATACGCCCCTGATGGGAGAGGGTTTAACATCACGGGAAGAGCCGGAAGGTTGACAACTTCCCCTACTTTTAAGAAATTAATATTTGTTATGTGAGGATTCGCAAGGGTAAAGGATTTAAAACGACCCGGATTGAAAGCTCCATAAATATCACTAAATATCCACCATAACGTTCCACCTTTTTTTATAATCAATCGTCCAAGACGATCGGGTATCTTTTTCGTAACCGTTGACGTATCATACGATACTTTTTCCACTGGTTTCGGTAACGACATATCCCTTATTTGATTATCAGCAGGTTTAGGGCTCACCGCAGGCAAAGGGGGTGCAACTTGACGTGCTATTTTTAAATCGGAGGATTTTTGTGCAAATAAGGTGTTGTACACCATCCTCACCCTCTCTGAAGCTAATGCCACTGTAATAACAACAAAAAACAGGGCAACAAGGGCTGTTGCCGTTGCCCAACGCATCTTCTTTGCCTGATGAGGCACACCCCTATTCGCGCAGGAACGAACCAGAAACCAGCCGGCTTTCGAGCGATTCTGGATGATCAACGCAAGTATGACCTGATGACATAGCGATATAATCTTTCGCGGATAACCCCCTGTTGTATGGTGTACAGCCCACAGACCAAAATAACTAAACAGGGAGGGGGCGGTATTCGCATTGCTCGTTTTTGCCAAACGAAATTGTATCATCCCTCTTGTTTCTTTGAAATCCAGGGGTTTTAAGAAATAATACTGGTTTATCCGGTCAGCAAAGTTTGCATGTGCCTGTATGATTTGTTCAAATTCCTTTTGCGCAAAAATAACGATTTGCAGTAATTTATATTCATTCGTTTCGTAATTAAGAAACTCACGTAATATTTCAAGACAAAAGTCAGGGAGTTTCTGTCCTTCATCAATAATGAGAATGACAATCTTCCCCTCATGAACACCTTTTTTAAAGAGATAGTTTTTTATATTTTCCTTAAGCTGCCATTCACTATTATTCGCATCGGCTCCAGGTATTCCAAAAGTGTTTGCCACCATCAATAAAAACTCAAGAGGAGTACTGAAAGATGGATCAAGAACAAGATGTGTTTCTATCTGTTTCTTGTCGTCGTCTGCTGTGGCAAATTTCAGAAGTATTTGCCGACAGAGGGTGGTTTTCCCCGTTCCCACATCACCAATAACGACATTCAATCCTCTACGGAGACGAATTGCAAGCTCTAATTTTTGCAGACATCCTAAGTGTTGGCGAGACTCAAAGAAAAACTCAGGCTCTGGTGAGTTAGAAAACGGTTCTTTTTTAAGGTCTAAAATCTCGAAATAATCCATTTTCTTAAGTAGCTGACCCCCCTACTTCTCAGGTATCTTCTCAAGTTTTACAGGTATATCCTTTGTCTTCCTGGCAGGGTCTTCCTGGACAGCAGCGGCCACGGTAGTGGGTAAGATAGTAGGGGTGATGAAGATGAGGACTTCCTCCATCTTGTCACCCTTGCTGTCACTTTTAAACAACCAGCCTATAATGGGGATATCCTTGAATCCCGGGACACCGGTATTCGAATCCGTGAGTCTCTGTTTCGTCAACCCGGAGATCACGATCGTTTCACCATCCTGCACCACCAGGGTTGTCTGGGTCTGCTTCTTGATAATAAAGGGGTTACCCTGCACCGTTCTGGTGGTATCCACCTCGTCTTTCTTTACAATAATTTTCATCCTGAGGTTTTTCCCGTCAATCACATGGGGGGTAATCTCCAGTCG
>CAIJOT010000066.1 GCA_903822335.1 uncultured delta proteobacterium | reverse complement strand
TTCAGGGGGCATAGGCGTGGGTCTTTTTCTTGCAGGCATTATTCTCCCTCCAATCATTTCTTCTTTTGGAAAGGATGGCTGGAGGTATGCATGGTTTTTTATGGGAATTGTCGTATTTATCCTTGCTTCTGTGTGTTACTTATTTTTAAGAAACAATCCGCAAGAGAAAGGCCTTTCAATCTATGGAGGGGAAGAGGAACAAAAAGGAGGACCAAAGGTTACACTGTTTTCCGCATTTAAGGATATTGTGGTAGAACCCGAGATATGGAAGCTGGGTTGTGTGTATTTCATGTACGGATTTTCTTACATAATTTACCTTACCTTTTTTGTCGCTTACCTTACCAAAGAGGTAGGGGTTGCTCCGGTAGCAGCGGGCAGAATATTTGCGGTTCTTGGTTTTTTCAGCATCTTTTGCGGCGTAATATGGGGCTGGATATCTGATGTACTTGGGAGAAGATATGGTTCGATGCTCGCATACATTACCCTTGCATCATCATATGTTATTTTTGCTTTCTGGAAAGATACTACAGGTTTTTATCTATCATCTATTATTTTTGGTATCACCGCATGGTCCATACCAACCATTATGGCAGCAGCTTCAGGGGATGCAGTTGGTGGACGGCTTGCGCCAGCCGGTCTTGGTTTTATTACGCTGTTTTTTGGTATAGGCCAGGCACTGGGTCCTGTGCTGGGTGGCTATATTAAGGATGCTACAGGTACTTTTGCGAATGCTTTTATGCTTTCTACAGCGATTTCAATCGTAGGTGCGGTCGGTTCTCTGATATTAAAGAAGAGGGTTTAAAAAATTGAGCAAGGTAATATTTTGAAAGAAGATGCATCTTTTACCGTTCGTGACCTGCCGATACCTGAAAGACCGAGGGAGAGGCTTTTGCGGTTCGGCGCAGACAAGCTCTCTTCACAGGAGCTTCTTGCCCTGGTTATCGGACGCGGGGTCTCAAAAAAATCCGTCATGACCATTGCCCAGGAGCTGGTGGTAAAGTTTGGCAGCATTCAGGGTATAAGTCATGCAACCATAGAGGAACTATCACATATCAAAGGGATCGGTACGGCAAAAGCAGCGCAGCTAAAAGCCTCTTTTGAGCTCGGGAAAAGACAGGAACTTGAAAAAGAACCACTCTACGAAGGTTATGACATTAAGGACCCCCAGAGCGTTGTCAGGGCCGTCCGTGCTACCATTAAAGACAAGGCAAAAGAACACTTTAAGCTTATCTTACTTAACACGCGCAATAAAATAATCGGCATATCAACCATCTCTGTTGGAACCCTCAATGCCAGCTTAGTCCACCCCAGGGAAGTATTTAAAGAAGCGCTCGTTCATAGTGCCTCTTCTGTGGTTCTTGCCCATAACCATCCTTCAGGCGATACTGAGCCATCAGAGGAAGATATAAAAATCACAAGACGTTTGTCAGAGGCAGGAAAAATTATGGGTATTGAGGTAATTGACCACATCATTATCACAACACACGGCTATTCAAGCCTTAAGGAAAAGGGGCTGATATAAGAAAACACAAAATCAGAACCCCTTAAAAAAAGATTGGACACACAGAGTGAATGGGTCAATCGAGCGTTCAATCTCTTCAATGCTCTTTTGAGAACATCAATTTAACCATATGCCTTTTGATTTTCATCGTTGGCGTCATCTCCCCTGCTTCAATAGAAAATTCCCTTTCCATAATGTGTATACGGTGCAATCTTTCAAAGGCAGCTAAGGCATTGGATAATCGAACGATTTCGTTCTTAATAAATTTAAGAACCTCTTTATGGGTGATAAGGTCTTTTATAGCATAATGCTCAATTAATTTTTGCTCTTTTGCCCATATCTGGAGGTTTTTGAAATCCGGGACAACCACAGCGGAGACTCTGCCAATTTCATCTCCAAAAAGAACGACCTCGCTAATATACGGGCTTTCCTTCAATCGCGCCTCGATGGCTTGTGGTGCTATTTTCTTTCCACTGGCAAGAACAAGTATATCTTTCTTTCTATCTGTTATTTTTAAAAACCCTTCGGTATCAATCTCACCAACATCACCGGTATAAAACCACCCATCCTTGTCAATCGCCTGGGCTGTCTCTTCCGGTTTATTGTAATAACCCTTCATCACATTAGGGCCTTTCACAAGAACCTCACCATCTTCTGCTATCTTTACATCTACATCTGTGAGAGGCAATCCTACAGTCCCGAATTTTATCTGTTCCGGACGATTTATAGAAATAACAGGTGATGTCTCTGTTAAACCATAGCCCTCCAGTGTTGTCATGCCAATGTTATAAAAAAACTCTGCAACCTCCTTTCTTAATGCTGCACCACCAGAGACAAAGAAAAGTAGCCTGTCGAGACCCATGGCCTTGCGTATTTTTTTATAGACAATTTTATCAAAGATGCCCCATTGAATGCTGCTCTGTTTTTTGTCCACAGATAAAGCGTATTTGAGCAATTTTTTCTTGAAGGCTGGCTCATTTTCAACTTTCTCCAGAAGTCCTTCCCTGAATAGTTCGAGAACCCTGGGAACAACACACATAAAATGGGGTCTGACCTCTATTATAATATCACGAAGATTTCGAAGATTTTCCACATACACAATGGTTGCTCCCCAGGAAATGATCAGGTAATGTTCTGCAAGGCGGCCAAATACATGGCTTAATGGAAGCAAGGACAACATAATCTGGCCTGGTTTAAAAACAACAACCTCTCTGCTTCCCCTTACATTAGAAAGAAAATTATAGTGGGTAAGAACTGCACCCTTTTGTTCTCCTGTGGTGCCAGACGTATAAATGATACCTGCTATTTCATCTGGTTCAATGTCCATCCAGAGCTTATTGAAACTATTATCATCAAGATTATATGACCTGCCCATTTCCATTAACGTTTCAAAATCCAATACCCCGTCCACCTTTTTAGACGGAGATCCTATCATTATCACTTTGAGTTCGTGATAGATTTTAGACCGTTTCAGCTTATCGAGATGCTTTTCATCCTGAACAAATACATGCCGTGCACCTGAATCTAACAGGATGTATTCTATCTGCTCTGAAGGCAATGTTGCATATGTAGCCACATTAATGGCACCTATGTGGATTATTGCAATATCAATTAAAGCCCATTCAACACAATTCTCTGATACAATGGCAACCCTATCACCCTTCCTTACGCCGAGAGATAGAAGACCCTTTGCGATTTTACGTGCCTTCTCCCATGTCTCTCTATAACTTACCGCCCTGTATTGTCCATCTTCCTTGCGTAAAAAACAGGGTATATCAGGGTACTTTTGAAGACTTTCTTGAAACATCCATGTTAATGTATCTTTCATTACCCCCCCTTTTTTTATACCAAATATACCAAAACTATATAAATATTGAAACATTTTTTCTGAAAAAAATTTCTGCCATCAGAAAAACCTCTGTAGAAAAGTCTTTTCCATTAAAAGGATTGCGGTTTTTTATTCTTAGGACTGGACTTCTTAGGAACAATTTTTTTCTTGGCTTCAATCTGCTTTTGAACCTCAGCCTTTTCATTTTGAGATTTTAAGGCACCTATATCGTTCTTCAACAGAGACAATTCGGCCTTCAATTTCTCCCTATCCTTGTTTTCATCCTCAAGTTTAGCTTCAAGCACGGCGACCTGCTTTTTTAAACTTCCTATTTCATCTATATCAGCCTTAAGGGTAGAAATTTTTGTCTCTAAAGATATTACCATTCCAACTATAATGATAATTAGAATTACTAGTATTATCATTGTGATGGGCAATTTTCTTAAAGTCGATTTGATTCCTTCATCCCTGCCTCTATTATCTCCTTTTATTTTTTCCTGGTTTTCCATAGGTTTTAAAAATTCCTCTATGCTTTTTTCCCTGTCTTTATCCTTACGTAAAAAAGCCATACCATAACTCCTTACATCAGAGGGTAATAATTTTAATTAACATATAATGCCCCCGATTACAAAACTAAAAAAGCATTGTTCCCGAAGTTAAAGAACTAAAAATTGAAACTTTATAACTCTTTGAAAAACCTTGACAATCAGGGAAAAAAACGTTAATTTTCAAAAGATTTATGGACAGAACTCTTCTCCTCAATACAACATTTGAGCCAATAAGTGTATTATCATGGAAAAAGGCTATAACCCTTCTTTTCCTGGGGAAGGTTGAGGTTTTAAGAGAATATGAAAGGGAAATAAGGGGGGTTACAATCAGTATCAGGCAACCGGCTGTGATAAGGCTCCTCAGGCTTGTGCGGAGTAACCATGCAAATGTAAAGTTTTCAAGAAAGAATATATTTTTGAGAGACGATTACACCTGCCAGTATTGTGGGAAGAGATTTGATCCTAAAGGTCTTACCTGCGATCATATAGTCCCTAAATCAAGGGGTGGAATAACAGAATGGACAAACATTGTCACCTCTTGCATTCGCTGCAATCTTAGAAAGGGTGATAAGCTCCCGGATGAGGTAGAAATGTATTCAAGAAAGAAACCTTCACGACCAAATGGTTTTTATATGCTCATGTTGCATGTTGGTATAAAAGTTTTCCCGGAATACTGGAAGGATTATTTATTTTTGAGGGATTGATATGGAGAGAGTCTGGGCGCCATGGAGGATGGAATATATAAACAGTACCGCAGGTAAAAGTAATAACAGATGTTTTCTATGCGTAGATGGAAGGGATGATGAAAAAGCCCTTATAGTGGGGAGAAAAAATAAGGCATTTGTTATTATGAATAGATTTCCCTATACAAACGGTCATGTGATGGTGGTTCCCGTGAGACATACAGGATTGATCGAGGAGTTAACCGATGAAGAATCTCTCGACATGATGGCACTTGTAAAGATAATGGTTGCCATATTCAAAGAAGAGTTCAACGTTGATGGTTTAAATATAGGTATCAATGTGGGGAGGGCAGCCGGCGCAGGGCTTGAAGAACATACCCATATCCATATTGTGCCAAGATGGTTTGGTGACACAAATTTCATGCCTGTAGTGGGTGAGACAAGGGTTATATCTGAGCACATAGAAGCATCTTATAAGAAACTTAAGAGAAGGTTTATTGAAAAGGTTCTTTGATTCTTCTCCACCTCTTTTAAATCCAGCTGATATGGTATTGACATTCACAGGACAAAAAGCAGAGAAACTCTCCCTGCCGGAAAGGGTCATAATCACCTTTGATACAGGAGACCTTAAACGTATACTCAATCAATCAAACACAACACTGATTGATGCATGGTCTCACTTCAAACGTTTATATAAGATTGCCAAGAGCAATACGATCATTACCAAGTCGTATTTCGGCGGCCCGAATGTTGCTGCGTTAATTGAGGAGCTTGCCTCTTTTGGGGTTAAAGAATGTGTATTGTGGGGGTACTGTGGGGGTATAGATAATAATGTTGATATTGGCGATATTATCCTCACAAAAGGTGCGTTGAGGGAAGATGGCGTCTCTTACCATTACATAGAAGATATCGAAAGTTTTATTTACTCGGACTGGTTCGATGTTTGGAAAAATAATATAAAGGATTGGGGCTTTCAAGAGGGTGTAATATGGAGTTGCGACGCTATCTATAGAGAGACCAGTAATAAAATTGAGAAATACAGGGAAATGGGGATTGCCGGAGTGGAGATGGAGGTCGCTTCATTCTATGCGGTATGCAAATACAGGAAGATAAAAGGCATTGCTTTTTTGATAGTATCTGATATATTCAGAGATGGAAGATGGGTGCACGGATTTTTTACAAAACCATTCCAGGAAGGGGTTAAAAAACTGTCTGATTTTATGCTGAAAAAGGTAATATGCTGACAAAAAGGCAAATAGAAGTTCTCAGTTTCATACAGAATAAATTGCTAAAGGATGGCTACCCGCCCACATTGAGAGAGATTTCATCCTCCTTCAAGATGCGATCAGTAAGGACTGCCTTTGACCATATTGCGGCTCTCGAAAAGAAAGGGTATCTAAAAAGGGATAAGGGAAAGAGAAGAGGACTCCGCATATTGAGGTACATTGGCCTACCTGTAATTGGAGAAATATCAGCAGGAAGTCCTATGGTGCCTTTAAACAGAGAAGACGACATAGGTATTGATAAGTTTTTAAACTCTGAGCATCTCCTTCTCAAGGTTAGAGGCGAAAGCATGATAGATGATGGGATACGGGACAAGGATATCGTGGTTGTGAAACCTCAGCATACCGTGATGGATGGGGAAATTATTGCATGCCAGATTGATGGAGAGGTGCTTGTGAAAAGATTCAGACAAAAGGATGGCGAGATTCAGCTTATGCCTGCGAATAAAGACATGGAGCCATTCGTTATCAAAGCAACTGGAGGAAAAAGATTTGAGGTTATAGGCAAGGTTGTAGCACTTCTAAGGAGTTACGAATGAAACAACCCACACAATTGGAACGCACATCTTTAGACCGTTAAAAATCTTTTAAAAAGGAATGCCATGTTAAATGTCCTAATGTATTCGGATGAACTTGCAAATTTTGAATATAAACCAAGCCATCCTTTCAAGCCCATGAGGGCGAAACTTTTTCTTGAACTCCTCAACAGATATGGTCTGTTAGATAATAAGAATCAAAAGGTCATTGAGCAACAACCTCTTGTGGAAGAGCTTTTATATTTATTTCACTCAAGAGAGTACATTGATCTCCTGAAAAAAGGTGAGCGAGGCGAATTCACCATAGAAATGCTCCATGCCGGACTTGGAACAGGCGACAACCCCATCTTCAGGTCAATGTATCAAACGGCATTACTCGCCTCTGGCGGAACGTATGAAGGTACTATAATGCTCCTGAACAACGAAGCGAGGTTCGTATTTAACCCTGTTGGCGGGTTTCATCATGCAGGAAAGGGGCACGCAGAGGGTTTCTGTTACATCAATGATATCGCTGTTACGATTTCAGACCTCATAAAGAAGGGGCAGAGAATTGCCTACATTGATATAGATGCCCACCATGGGAACGGGGTTCAGGATGCTTTTTACAATACTGACAAGGTTTTGACAATATCATTCCATGAGTCAGGAGAAACGCTTTACCCGGGTTCTGGTTTTGAGAATGAAACAGGCATTGAAAAGGGTATGGGTTACAATGTCAATGTTCCTCTCCGTGAAGGGACAGATGACGAGGTATATCTATTTGCTTTTGAATCAATAGTCCCACCGTTGATTGAAAGTTTTAGACCTGATATAGTGTTTGCAACAATTGGGTGTGACGCTCACAAGGACGACCCTCTTGCACATCTTAACCTCACGAGTAATGGTTATAAAAGCATTACAGGGATAATCAATAAAATTTCACCTAAAATATTAGCAATGGGTGCAGGTGGATATAATGTGTTTAAGACGGCAGCACTTTGGACACTGGCGTGGGCCATATTTTGCGGCTTAGAGCCAGAGGATCAACACATTGGCTTGATAGGTGGTATGATGTATGGACCAGAAGCAAAGTCAGGCAGCCTCGATGATTTGCCATTTATTCTGCATGGTAGAGAAAAAGAATTATGTTTCATGCAGGCAGAAAAAGTCTTGGAATTCATAAAAGAAAATATTTTCCCTGTTCATGGGATATAAAAGCAGCGAAGGGTGAATAGTATAATGGTGAATAGTGATTCGATTGCGGAATGCAGAATGCGGATATCGCAAACCCGAAATAAGAATGTGAATTGTATTTCTCCGAAATCCGAAATCGCAAATCCGAAATGAAGGCAGTGAATAGTGAATAGTCGTTAGTGAATAGTGTATGGCTGAAAAAAAATAGAATGGCTGGTTTGGTTAAATAGCACTTTGCGCAGCAATAATGGCAGTTTAGCAGCAATCACAAGCCTGTATGTAGTAAATATTCCTCCCGTGTAATATTGCTCCAGGGAGCTGAAGATATGGCAAAGCAAAAGATGGTGGCTCAGGAGAAAACGGGAAATTTTGGATTTAGTATTTTAATCTCCAATTTTCTTGATTCTCCCTTCAACTTCAACGGAAATCTTTCCTGCATTTTTTATATATTCAATCACTACGTCCCTCAACCATCTACCCGCATCATTGTATACGATTTTGTCGCCTTTTAGTGCGCCCCCGTTGACTGAAAAATCCTTTGATGCCTTTAATGCCTCTCCAAAAACCTTGTAACCGTCACCTCCTGCTGCCAGAAAATCATTGGTAGCCACTACATACTCCTTATTAAACATAATTGGCTTCCCGGCGACAAAGATTTTTTTCACCCCTGGGCCCTTCCCTGCAGAGCTCGCGTAGCTGAAGGTAAGACCCGATACCTGGAGGAATCTGCCTCCCCCATCTTCCATCGCTGATAAACCGTGTTCCAAAGCCTCTTTAATCTGTGTTCCCGTGAGCCTAACAGCAACAATATAGTTATCAAATGGGAGAGCAGAATACACATCGCCAGCCCTCACTTTACCTTTTTTGATGCTTGCCCTTATCGCCCCTCCATTTATAACTGCAACTTCAGCCCCTGATCTCTGTCTCATGATATCGGTTATGAGATTACCAAGATTCGTCTCTCTTGCTCTCACATTTTCCCCGTCAAGACTTACCTCTGTTTCTCCAATAACCCCATTCAAAGCAGCTTCAACGCTTCTTCTGTATTTTTCAACAACCAGTGAAACAGCCTTGTTCTTTTTAGCTAACGTTGGCTTGATATCTTCGAGACGACTGCTTGCGTGTGTAATTTTTCCATCCTCTACAATAAGGTCTAAAACCCCGAGTGCCAGTGCATGTTCCCATGCCTGAACGATAATTGTTTTTCCAATGAGCATGTGTCGGACAGGTTTTGTATGGGAATGTCCCCCGATGATTACATCTATACCCTTTACTTTATTGGCAAGTTCCATATCATTGTGAAACCCTATATGAGAAAGAACGATGATAATGTCAACTTTACTTCGGAGGTCTTTTACATATTTATCTACCGTTTCGGCAGGAGATAAAAATTTCAGGCCTACCATATTTTTAGGATGTGCGTATAGCGGTGTATCTTCTGTAACAACACCAATTATGGCTATCTTGAGCCCCTCAAACATTTTTATTGTGTAAGGTTGAATCTGGCTCAATCCTTCAACGTTTGCTCCGAGAAAAGGGAATTTCGCTTCCAAAATCCTTTCCTTAAGAACACCCTGGCCAAAATCAAATTCATGATTGCCAACAACCATTGCGTCAAATCTCATCACATTCATCAATTCAATAACTGATTTTCCCTGAAACAGGTTAGCCCAGTTATTACCCTGAATCATATCTCCTGCCGCAAAGAGAACTGAGGGTTTCTCTTGTCTAAGCTTATCCACTAAACCTGCAAGGTAGGAAATACCTCCAAGCACTTCATCAGAACGGAAGGGTTTATATTCTATGGCAAAACCATGAAAATCATTCATATGAAGGATCCGTATTTCACGCTGTTCAGCATAAACAGCGTGGATAAATAGAACCAACAGAAATAGGCAGTAAGCAAAAAATAGGGGGATCTTCTTTATTTTCAACATATTTATGAAATCTCTATGATTCTTTTCAAAGTCTTTATGAAACGGGCGTTAAATTTGTGTTTTTTTAATGGCATTTTAATATATCTTCTCTTTCTATCGTCAATAAATTCATCAATTAACATATTGTTTTTCAAGAACAAACCTTTCAAGTCTGAATATTCTTTCTCAATGTTCAGGAGTAAGAAATTACATGGGGTATCAAAGACTTTTATTCCCCTGACATTTGTCAATTTTCCCATGACATATGCCTTTTCTTCCCTTAAAAACTGTAATGTTCTTCTTCTGTAACCTGCGTCTCTCAGAGACGCAAGCGCAGCAGAAGGCGCTATTGCATTTATTTCATGGGCATTTAAAACATCGCTTATTTTCTGAATAAAATGTGCTGGACCTATCCCATAACCTATACGTAGCCCTGCCAGTGCGTGAAATACTGAAAAGGTTCTAATGATAAGTGAAGCCCTTGACTCAATAACAAGCTTTACTGGAGAAACAAGTTCCGTAAATTCTACATAAGCTTCATCAATGATAAAAGTTTTATCGAGTTTGTCCGCTCTCTCTATAAGTTCACCAAGGTCTTCCGAGGGGATTATACTCCCGGTTATGTCGTGAGGGTGAGGGAGTATTACCACATCTGCATTTTCAACATCCTGAATGAATTTCGGTACATCCAAGGAAAAGCTGTTTTCTTCTTCAAGAGGAAAAGGGTTTACTTTGACATTATGCTTGCTAAAAATCTCTTTATACCTATTTGAAATTGGCGAAGGGATGCTCATTACCTTTGGTTTTAATTCCTGTAGCAAGACATTGAGAAGATGTGTTGAACCATGCCCGAAAATGATGTTCTCTTCCCCTACATGCTCCCTTTTACATATGAACCTTTTCAAATACCTTACCTTCTCATCAGGAAAATATTCCAGGTTTTTAATTGCTTTTCTTGCCGCATATTTTGC
>CAIJOT010000065.1 GCA_903822335.1 uncultured delta proteobacterium | reverse complement strand
GGTGTTGTGAATTACCGCAGAGGGAATGAGTTCTACTTTAAAATTACAGATATGCTCTCCTCTCTTTACAAACCTTCCACGGCATGGTGTTTTTCCCGGAATGACACGATGATAGATGAATATGTAGTAAATTATGAGGAATATGCAGGCCTTGGAAGTGGTTCTATTGGTTACCTTGGTGGTAGTGTATATGCAAACACATTTGATGTAAGCGATTATATCAAGCAGGTAAACAAAGGGATACCTCCGGTTATGGCAAAAAAAGATTGTTCAATAAAGGAAAAACTCCGTTATGATTTTCTGATGAAGCTTTTTGGCTTGAGCCTTGATATGGACCAGTTAAAAGCGAAGAACAACGTCAATGCTTACCGTTACTTATGGCCAGAAATCTGTTTTTTTATAATCACCGGCGGTTTAGAGAAACATGGCAATATCCTGTCTTTGACCAAAAAAGGACAGTATTACTGGGTTATTATGATGCGTGAATTCTTCATAGGGGTAAACAATTTCAGAGACTACTGCAGGGCTGAAATGAACTACCCCGCGGCAAGCCACGGGGTATCAAAGGCGAGACAACAACATGAAGCTATCTCGAAGCAAGCTTCTGGTTATGGACCCGCGGGGCAATAAAAACCCATATAACGTGAACAGGTGGACATGGTTCTGAGTAGCAAAAAGGAAATGAGAAACATATGTATTTACGGTGTTGGCGGTGTTGGCGGGTATTTCGGCGGAAAGATTGCATTCACAACATCGCAACTGAAAGGTAAAACAAAAAATGTATCTTTTATAGCCCGGGGTTCACATTTACAGGAAATAAGAAAAAACGGTCTGATATTAAACACCTCTGCACAGAATGGCTTAATTTGCAAGCCTGATATCGCAACTGATGATATAGATGAAATACCTGCGCCCGATGTATGCTTAATTTGTGTGAAAAGTTATGATTTAGAAGGCGTGGTCAAGACTTTGAAAAGGAAAATAAAGAATGAAACGGTTATCATCCCTCTCCTCAATGGTGTTGATATTTATGAGCGCATCAGAAGCGTTATCAATAATGGGATTGTCCTGCCTTCGTGTGTGTATGTGGGTACCCACAGAGAACAACCAGGAGTGGTTACTCAGAAAGGGGGTGACGGAATCATTCTAAGTGGTTTTGATCCCCGGTTCACCGATTATAATCCTGATGAGCTCACACATTTCTTTCATGAAAGGGAAATTACATTTGAATGGCATGATGATCCATATAAACCAATCTGGGAAAAGTACATCTTTATTGCCTCTTTTGGATTAGTCACTGCTTATGCGAAAAAAACATTGGGTGAGGTTTTATCAGATCAGGTTTTGAAAGAATTGGTACGAAAGATCATGGGAGAAATCATTTCCATAACAGAAAGAAAAGGCATAAAGCTACCAGAAGATACAGCAAATAAATCTATCGAAAAGGCATACAACTTCCCCTTTGAAACAAAAACATCCTATCAAAGGGACATAGAAATAAAGGGGCAACTGAATGAAGGAGATATATTCGGAGGAACTATCATAAGAATCGGGAAAGCATTAGGAGTTCCAACGCCAGTAACCCAGTCTATGTATAACGAAATTCAAAAAAACACAGGATAACACAGTGCCACGGGCTTACCCGTGGGAATCTATCACGAAACTTTCTATTTCAACTTGACTTTGTTGTCCTTTTTTACTATCCTTATACACATTTTCGGAGGTGAAAGAAATGGGAATCGGACTACTTGGCAAAAAGCTTGGTATGACACAGATATTTGATGAGCATGGAAATATCATACCAGTGACGGTAATTAAGGCAGGACCTAATGGTATTATCCAAAAAAAGACTGTTAGTAAAGAAGGGTATAATGCCCTGCAAATAGGTTTTGATGAGATAAAAAAGGTAAATCGAGTCAACAAACCTCTTACAGGCCACTTCAGTAAAGCAAAGGTCGCCCCGATGCGTTTCCTGAAAGAGTTTAAAGTAACCCCTGACGATGCTGAGGCGAATGATGCGGGTGCAACAATTTCTGTGGAAATGTTTGAACCGGGCGAATTCGTAGATGTAACAGGAACTTCAAAAGGAAAAGGCTTCGCTGGCGTTATGAAGAGACACGGGTTTAAGGGAGCTCCTGCCTCCCACGGCTCCCATGAGTTTTTCAGACATGGCGGCTCTATAGGAGCGAACACCTTTCCAGCAAAGGTGATGAAAGGAAAGAAAATGCCGGGGCACATGGGGGCAAAAAGGGTTACGGTTCAGAACCTGAAGATCGTGGATGTAAGAGGGGACATGAATATCCTGATGGTAGAAGGGGCCATCCCCGGCCCGACAAATGGGTATGTAATGATAAAGAAGGCAGTAAAAAAATCTTAATCAAAACAAAACATAGTATTCATTATTCAGTATTCAGGAGTCAGGAGTCAGAATCCAGAATAATTTGAGTGTCTTGATTTGTTTTATCTCCTGGATACTGAATTCTGTATTCCTATTCTCAGTTGTTTCTATTGACATTGACCACCCTACAATATAGATTATGTTTATGTTCACGTTATGCGTGAAAGATTCATTTTCAGCAGCCCATAGGTTGGAGGGCTATGATGGAAAATGCGAGGAACTCCATGGCCACAATTTTCTGGTTGAAGCACTCTTCGAAGGTGACAGCCTGAATAAGGAAGGCATGCTTGTGGACTTTAAAATCCTGAAAAACTATCTCAAAGATGTCTTGAGCGCTCTTGACCACAGATATATCAATGAGATTCCTTTCTTTCACGAAAGAGCAAGTTCTGCTGAATACATGGCCATGTATATATTCCATGAATTCAAAAAGCTTATCAAGGAGGATATGGTTTCTCTGAAAGAAATCAAGGTCTGGGAATCAGAGAATGCATGTGCAGCGTATGGGGATTGAGACGAGCATGATAGATGTGCAGAATATGTACGACTACAGAATGATTGAGATTGATAAGGTTGGCGTGAAGAATGTAAAGTATCCGATTACCGTTTTAGACAAAGCAAATGGATTCCAGCACACCATTGCCACCATTGATATGTATGTAAACCTTCCCCATAACTATAAAGGCACACATATGAGCAGGTTTGTGGAAATCTTGCACGAGAACAAAAACATGATAAACATGAAAAATTTCCCTAACATTTTGAGAGAGATGAAAGACAGGTTAAATGCAGAATCTGCACATTTAGAGGTTAGATTCCCTTACTTTATGAATAAAGAAGCTCCGATTTCAAAAACCCCAAGCTATTTAGAATATACTTGTGGTTTTTCTGGTTCTATGGATGGTTCTGGTGTGATGAAAGTGTTTATAGTTTCGGTATCCACTCCGATCAATACGCTCTGTCCTTGTTCAAAAGAAATAAGTGAGTATGGGGCACACAATCAGAGAGGTATTGTAAAAATTGATGTGAGGTTCAAGAAATTCTTCTGGATAGAAGACCTGATAAATATTGTGGAAAGTTGCGCAAGCAGCGGTATATATTCGATACTTAAAAGGGAAGATGAGAAGTATATTACTGAAAGGGCTTTTCAAAATCCAAAATTTGTCGAAGATGTGGTGAGGGATGTTGCAGAAACATTGTCTAAAGAGGCAAATATCACATGGTTTGCAATTGAGGCAGAAAATTTTGAAAGCATCCATAATCACAGCGCCTATGCGTATCTTGAAAGAAAAAACAAAGGAGGGTGTATATGAGAAAAATCATTATTTTGCTTTTTGTTATGTTATTGACCTTTTCAGGATGTGCAATGTCCAAAGGATCAAAAAACCAGGAAGGACAGCCGCAGTATAAGAGTGAGCCACCAAACCAGGCCTTTTATGGTTTCCCGGATGTACCAATACCAAAAGAACTGACTCTCGTACACGAGAGTAGTTTTGTTTACGAAACTCCATCATTAAAAGTAGGTGTGCTTGTTTTTGATGGAAATGTGGAATTGCAATCCCTTGAAAACTATTTCAGGATCCAGATGGTAAAAAATGGATGGAAATTCATCAATAGTTTCAGATACAAAGATGTAGTATTGAATTTTACAAAAGAGGGTAAGACCTGCAATATAAAGATGTCAAGAAATCCATTTAGTACTGCGGTAGAAGTGTGGGTTGGACCCTATACAGATAAAGAGAACATACAAAAGGGAAATGAACCCAAATAAATGGGTGAAGGTTCACACAATTGAGAGCATCTTTGAAATGGACATGCTCAAGGATGCTCTCAATAAAGAAGGCATAGAATACAGTATTAAGGAATATAAGGACACTGCATACGATGGCCTGTTTATCCTGCAAAAAGGTTATGCTGCGCTCTTTGTAAAAAAAAGCGATGAGGAGGCAGCCCTGGCAATCGCGAAACGTGTAAAATCCCTTCCCTATGTGGCATTTTCAAAGGATTAACCTATTAGATTCCCTTATAAATAAAAAGTATATATCCTTTGTTGGCTCTGGTGGTAAATCAACCTTCATTGAAAATATTGCAGCTGAGGCTATAAAGAGAGGTAAATCGGTAGCAATCACAACCACTACCAAAATATATGCAAAAGAACCTTACATCCTGTTAGATAAAGATATTTTCGAAAAAACATGGAAAGAACGATTTATGAGGGTGGGTAAAACCATTGAAGAAGGAAAGCTTACAGGAATAACCGCTCACGACATTGAGGAGTTGGGTAAGATGTATGCTATGGTTCTCATTGAGGCAGATGGTGCAAAAGGTAAACCACTCAAGTTTCCTGCTGATTATGAGCCTGTGATACCACCCTGTTCAGAAAAGATTTTTGTGTTATGCGGGCTCGATGGTCTTTCTGGAAGGGTTGATGAAACGGTGTTTAGATGGGAACTCTTCAGTCAGGCAACCGGAATAGAAGGTAATGCGAGCATCACACCAGAAGCCTTCTTAAGGTTCTTTTCAGATGATATCCTTTTAAAACATGTTGATAGAGAAAAATGCACAATAGTACTGAATAAATATGATGTATCGAAAATGAGAAATACAATAAAAGAAATTGCAAAAAGTGTGGTTCACAGGACAGGAGGGATAAGCGTTATTGTATCGAGCATGATGTTTGAACTATTTTATTTGGTCACGGAGGAATAACCTCATACTCATGATATTTATATGCATCGGCAAGAATTGATGTTGCAATTAGAGATGGTATTATATATATAATTAATAAAAGGTTGTTAGTACAATTTTATAAGGAGGTTAAAACATGATAAAAAGATATGTTACGTGGTATCTCATTGCAGCAATGTTTATAATAGGCATTGTACCCCGTGTGGAAGCAGCTTTTACCCCATCTCAAATAATGCCATTTGCATCTGTTGACAGGGCTGAAGACCTCCAGAAGATTCAGGCAGTGCTTGAAACAAAACTTGCGCAACAGAGACTCCAGGATTTAGGTTTTACTGATGAAGAAATAAGAACAAGAATTTCTCAACTAAACGATCAACAACTTCACAGTATCGCACAAAAGATCGATGACCTGAGGGTAGGCAAAGATGCGCTCTGGATTGTCATTGGATTGCTTATTATTGTAATTCTTGTAGTGATATTGGTACAACTTACCACAGGTCACAGAGTAGTGATAACACCATAGATGTTTTAGTATTGCACAGGGATTACCCATAGGAAGCAAAATCATTACATTATGAAATTGAAAAATAGGATTTTACTTGTTCTTCTATTCCTGTTCTTCATATCCTGTGTAACAACCCAAATACCATTGCCCGAAGAGGCCACATTGCTTCATAGTGTTCCCTTCTTCCGGCAGGATGATTTTCAGTGTGGTCCTGCCGCTTTCGCAACTGTCGTCAATTACTGGTATATGAAAAGGGAGACTGATAAGAACCTGAGACTTGAAGAAATTATCCCCGAGATATATAGTGCTTCAGCAAGGGGAGTTCTCGGGATAGACCTTGAATTGTATGCAAAAAGGCTGGGTTTCCATGCATTACAGTATAAAGGCAGCATTGAGGACCTT
>CAIJOT010000064.1 GCA_903822335.1 uncultured delta proteobacterium | reverse complement strand
GCTGAAACAAGGAGGAGCGGGGTAGACCTTGGCAAATGAAAGTTGGTAATCAGTGCATCTACTGCCTTAAATCTGTATCCTGGATATATAAAGAGTTCAGTATATCCCATGGACGGTGTATCCCCATTTTCAGAGTAGACTGTCTCCAATGTTCTTACAGCGCTTGTCCCGCACGCCACTATTCTTCTTCCCTCGCACCTGGCATTTTTTATGTATCCTTTCACATCCTCACCGATATGGTAATACTCCCTGTGCATGGTATGTTCTTCAATATACTGTTTCTTAATAAGAAAGAATGTGCCAACCCCGATATGAAGGGTAAGCTTTACTATCGTGACACCTATCTTCCTTATGCTGTCAAGGAGTTCCTTTGTAAAATGGAAACCTGCTGTTGGTGCAGCGATAGACCCGGAACTTTCTGCATACACTGTCTGATACCTCTCGAAGTCGATAAGACCATTGTTGTCTTTTCTCTTTATATAGTTCGGCAGAGGCATTTTCCCGTATTTCTCTAAAATATCATGGCTATCTCCGCCATAATGAAATTCAATGGCCCAGAAATCCTCACCCTTTTTCAGGTCTGCCTCAATGTCACCGATGTAAACCCTTACCTCATCTGCCCCTTTCGTAACATTGTTTGCAAGGCATACCCATGTATTGTTCCCTGTATTTTCTACGAGGAGGATGTCTACCTTGCCACCAGTGTCCTTTATGGCCCTTAGCCTTGCAGGCAGAACCTTGCTATCATTCAATACGAGCACATCTCCTTCATGCAAATACTCTGTTATATCTGTAAAACGCCTATGTTCAATCGTCCTGTCCATCCTATTCAGGACAAGAAGACGTGACGATGCCCTGTCTTTTTCAGGATACTGGGCAATCAACTCTTTTGGCAAATGATAATCAAAATCTTCGATGTTTATACCCATAAAACAAGTTAATTTTATAACAGATTGTTAAAGTATAAGCAATTTAAATCAAGCTTCAGTGATGGATGAAGAATATAAAACAGAAAAATGAACTACCCCGCAGTAAGCCACGGGGTATCAAAGGCAAGACAACAACATGAAATGAATCACCCCGCAGTAAGTTGCGGGGCAACCATCTCGAAGCAAGCTTCGGGGTATGGACCCGCGGGGTAATCAAACAGACCAGGCATGAATGTCCAGAATCCAAGAAATATGATAAAGCTGACTATAAAAACCATCGTTGTTCATTATGAGCAAAATTATGCATAGGGTCAATAGGAATTTTAAAGATTGAAAGGATATATGCTTTTTGGTATTGTATCTTACCGTTTATTAACCATGGAGAACTATCAATAGGGTTATGCGTAATTTTTATGATTTTACCTTAACAGAACTTGAAAAAGCCATAGGGGCCCTGGGAAATGAGAGGTACAGGGCAAGGCAGTTGTATAAATGGATTTACAACAAAGGCGTACTTGACTTCGCCGAGATGAGCAACATCTCAAAAGGTTTAAGAATGCTGTTCAAGGACATGTTCTCCACGGGCCTTCCTGAAATAAAGGAAGTGCTTACCTCCAGGGATGGCTCAATGAAATTCGGGTTCCAGACAACCGACGGGAATACCATAGAAAGTGTGTTCATCCCTGAAAAAGAGAGGAATACATTGTGCCTTTCAACACAGATCGGATGTAAGATGGGTTGCAGGTTCTGTGTAACAGGCAAGATGGGTTTTATAAGAAATCTTTCTGTTGCTGAAATCATCGGTCAGATTATGGCGGTAAAACATTATCTCACAGATAAAAGGATCACCAACATCGTATTCATGGGTATGGGCGAGCCCGTTGATAACCTTGAAAATCTGTTACATAGCCTCGATATAGTAAAAAACCCTCTTGGTCTTAACTTTTCCCACAGAAAAATTACCGTTTCATCGGTCGGCTTGATAGATGGATTGAACCAGATACAACCCAAAGATGCATGTATTGCAATCTCTCTCAATGCAGCAGAAGACAAAAAGAGGACATACCTCATGCCGATAAACAGGTTATACCCTATTCGAGAGGTGATGAATTTTGTAAAAACCTTTAAAGGAAACAGGAGGACCAGGATTACCTTTGAGTATGTGATGTTGAAAGGTATCAATGATTCACTTGAAGATGCAAGATTACTTTCGGAGCTTTTGTCAGGTGTGCGATGCAAGATAAATCTCATCCCCTATAACGAATCCCCCTACCTTGAGTATAAAACCCCGGGCGTTGATACAATCGAACGATTTCATACATATCTTCTCAACAAGCATTATACAACAATAGTGAGAAGTTCAAGGGGGCAGGATATAGGCGGTGGATGTGGTCAACTCGGTATTAGATATATAGAGGAGAGACAAAATGGGTGTATTACCGGTATATAAAAACTCCTTCTTCTGCGGTCCAGACAGAGAAGATGGTTTACAACTCACCATGATATATGAAAACCATATTGTGTACACAGACATGTATGTGGATAACCGCTTTGAAGGATATGAAGATGTGGTTCATGGTGGCATGATCTTCGGAATTCTCGATGTCATCATATGGTATGCCATATTCATGGAAACGAAAAAGATATGTATGACAAGGAAAACAGAAATGGATTTTTTTAAACCTCTTATGTGTAATACCCTTTACAGGGCAAAGGGTAAGTTTGAACGAATTGAAGATAGGGATATCCATGCAACTGCCTGGGTAGAAGATAGT
>CAIJOT010000063.1 GCA_903822335.1 uncultured delta proteobacterium | reverse complement strand
TGGACGATAAGTCAGGTACAATAAAGGAAATTACGATGACCTATGGCATAGTAAATACTTTTCTTTTTAATTTCAAAGATACAAAGAAGGTTCAACTTCTCGTGGAAGGTAAACCTGTATACACGATAAATGGTGTAATATACATGTATATGCCCATGGAGTTTAACAAAGACCTGATGGAGGATTAAATGATTGACCCCAAAATCGTGAGAGAAAAAACCGACATAGTATATGAAAGTCTGAAGAAAAGAGGAATTGAATTTAACATCGAAGCACTCCTCATGGTTGATGAGAAAAGAAGGAGATTAATCCAGGAAACAGAAAGAATGAAGAATGAGAAAAATGAGCTTTCTAATGAAATAGCAAGATCAAAAAAGGGAGGATCCACTCCCGTGGAGAAAATAGAGCACTTGAGAAATCTTGGAAAGACCATTGAGGGCAATGAACAGGAGCTAAGAGTTACAGAAAAAGAATGGGAAGATATGCTTCTCATAATACCCAACATCCCCCATAGTACTGTTCCGGAAGGTAAGGGTGATGAAGGGAATAAGGTGGTAAAATTCTGGGGCGAAAAACCTACCTTTGATTTCCAGCCTCTTGCACATTGGGATATCGGTGAAAAACTCGACATTCTGGATTTTAAAAGGGCAGCCAAGATAACAGGTTCAAGATTTACACTGTACAAATCCTACGGTGCACTCCTTGAGAGGGCGTTAATAAACTTCATGCTCGACCTCCACACAACAGAACATGGCTATACTGAAGTTCTCCCGCCTTTTATGGTCAATCGGGAGGCCATGACAGGCACAGGTCAACTACCTAAATTTGAGGAAGAATTGTTTAAACTGGAAGGGGTTGACTATTTTCTCATTCCCACAGCTGAGGTCCCCGTTACCAATATTCATAGTAACGAAATCTTAAGGGAAGACGAACTTCCTTTGAAATACGTCTCTTATACCCCATGTTTCAGAAAAGAGGCGGGTGCACATGGAAAAGACACAAGAGGTCTTACGCGGCAGCACCAGTTCAACAAAGTGGAAATTGTGAAGTTTGCCCTGCCTGAAAACTCTTACGATGAACTTGAGGGGCTTCTCCTCAACGCAGAAGAAGTATTAAAGAAATTGAACATCCACTACAGGGTTTCTGTTTTATGCACAGGGGACCTCGGATTCTCTGCTTCTAAAACCTATGATATAGAGGTATGGTTACCAGGACAAAACATCTATAGAGAAATATCATCGTGCAGTAATTTCGAAAGCTTCCAGGCGAGGAGAGCAAAAATCAGGTACAGAAAAACAGGGGGAAAAATAGAGTTTGTTCACACTTTAAACGGCTCGGGTCTGGCTGTGGGACGAACAGTAATGGCTGTCATGGAAAACTACCAATCAAAAGATGGTTCTATAGTTATCCCTGAGGTATTGATACCTTACATGCATGGGATCAGGAAGATTCCTCCGGTTTAGATAAAAGGCTATCGATCTTCATCAATACTATAGGATCTTTCTCTTTTTCTCTGATATCAGTAAGCAACTGCCTTGCGTTTTCGCCAAATAGTGAATAGAAAAATTCTATAGCTTTGAGCCTTAACTTCTTATCTCCAATCTCTTCCAGGGTGTTCATAATAGCAACAATTGCCCTCTTTTTCCCGGTAAGCCCTATGCCTTTTATGAGGAGGTCTTTTATCTCTAATACATTTTCCCTTCTTAAATGCAGCAGCAATGGATTTATCATATTTTTATCCTGTATCTCGATCAATAATTTTACAGCCCTACCCCTCTTCTCCGCATTATCTATGGAAAGTAATTGCAGAAGGGGCTGAATATCAATCCCCTTACCATCCCTTTTTGCTTTTTCGAAGAAATGTTCATAATCTTTTGATTGTAAGATAAGGCTCCCGAGAATCCAACCCATGCCTTCCTTTGAAAAAACCATCCTCTCCTTCCACTTCTCGACCATTTCTAATGTATGGCTATCAAGAAATGTTTCGTTTATAATGGCGTTCTGGAGTAGATTCCTTATTTTCTTCTTTTCCTCAAACTCATCGAGCTTCAGAACTTTGTATAGGGGCTCCTTCAGGTACCTGCTTGATAAAGCATAATAGGTAATGCTTGCAAATTCAGTTTCTTTCACTATGTCTTTTTCTTTTAACAGGTTTAAAGACTCAAAAATGTCGTGTGGCGGAATGCATGTCTCGAAAAAGATATTTTCGAGGGTATACCTTTTTAAACATTTTTCATTTTTTTCTACAATAGAAGCGAGTACTTCTCTTAACCCTGCTTTATCTTTTACGCTTTTCAGGATATCTTCCAAGACCTTTTCCAGATTCAAATTTACCTGCAACAATTCAAACTCAACCGGTTTGTAATATTCGCTGGTATCCCAAAAAACCCTGTCTTCCCCGTAAGTATCAATGGCTTTTGTTCCTTCTATTGGCTTTATCTCGTATATTGCAGACATATTCATCCTATGAAAGGGCATATACCATTCAAAAAACATTTCCTTGTCACCAGAAACAATTAGATATATGTTTTCCCGATCTAAACAAAAATCTATAAACCTCTCAAACTTTTCCTTCTCCCTCTCGTTCATATTGACAAGTTTTTCGCACGCATCTATAACAAAAAAACAGGGGCCTTCATCCAAAAACCTCATACACATAGAAATAATGTCCAGATCGGAATCACTGAAGCGGGCGTATTTCTTGCATATCACATCCCTTATTTCATTAACAGGATTCTCCCATAACTCACAATAAAATACATTCGGGGTAATAGAAAATATCTGAGGGATGATAAAAGACTTTAAAACCGTAGTTTTACCTGTACTTGCTTCCCCTACTGCCATTACGTAACCAAAATTGAATAGCCTGTCAAGCAATATAAAGGTCTCTTCCATCCTGTTGAAGGGGGGTGTTTCAAATTCATTGTACGGGGAAAGCTTTGGCATTTCAAAGATATTCCTGTGACAGTCAAAATCTTTTGTGATATCCCATACAATCTCCCTGTATTGGAAACCCAACCTTCCATTCACATCATTTTTAAACACGTTAAATATATCCTCCACGTAGTGCTGTGCACTATCCAGCACATGCAGTTCATAGGGAAATTTCGCATCGTACTTGATATGAATAACTCCTTCTCTGCTATCGATATTGATGTCTGCATTGTTGCTCATCAATACCAGTTTTAGATTCTTGAATCTTCTCAGACTGAAATATTGTAAATCAGAACAGAAGATATCCAGAAGTAGATGGGAAAAGTTAAAAACATGTTGAATAACCTTTGTATTCCTGATGATCGCTTTTCTGCTATCCTCTGTTATCTCCCATTCTATTGGGATTTTTTTCACAATGTTGGAAAAACTTAAATAATTTATCATCTCAATAGCGCTCTCTGGAATACCTACTGTTCTTCCAATCTCTGCATTTAAAAACAATTGCTTTTGAGCAATCTCTATGCTGTTTAATATATCTCCATTAAAGCTCCATTGAAAATCCTTTATCAATCCTATATCATGCAAATATATGGTGCCTAAAAGCACAAACACCTCTCCCGAGAACATCTCTTGTGTTCGGTCTTTTGGGTCAGGAATAATACTCTCGATCAGGGCTTTGAGTGTTTCTACGTGTTCTTTTAGAGGCAGGTCAATGGTGGGGAATATTTTTTTTTCACAAAGGGTTTTAAGGTCCTGAAATCTTTGATATAACTTTAATTCTTTTTCTTTATCTCTCAGGACATCTTCAAGTTTTGATTGCACTGTCTCCCAGTTCAGGCCCTCGACCTATTGCTTATGAAGTTTTGTGTTCATGATTGATAGGGGCGAATACGCATCAAAGATTTCAACGGACTTTCTTTCTCCATAAGAAAATAAGCGGGCTCGCTACAAAAATAGATGAATAGGTTCCTATAATAACCCCGATAAAAAGTGCCAGTGAAAATTCAAAGAGTACCTTCCCGCCGAGAAAAAGAAGGGCAGCCAATACAAGCAGGACGGTAAGAGATGTAATAATTGTCCTGCTCAATACCTCGTTGATACTCTGATTTATCACCTCGCCAAGGTCGGCCCTTGACTTCATCTTTGCCATATTCTCCCGTATTCTGTCGAATACCACGACAGTATCCGTGAGGGAATACCCTGCTACGGTCAGAAGGGCGGTGATAAAGAGTATATTCATCTCTTCATTCAATGCCCAGAAGATACCGAGCATGGCCAGGACATCGTGGAAAGTAGCTATTGCCGCTGCCACTCCGAATATAAAGGTAAATCTCCAGGCAATATAAATAATGATGCCCACAAGGGATATAACCACTGCAATAATGGCATTCTTCTTTAATGCCTGCCCCACTGTGGAACCCACCATATTGCTCCCGAGGATTTCGTATTTCTTCCCTTTAAGCTGATCTGATATAATACTTCCAACCTTACCCTGGGTCTTTTCCTTCCCTGTATCGGTTACCTTTGTCTTTATAAAAAACTCTTTTGTGCCACTCACTGCCTGAATCTGAACGTCTTTTAAACCGCCGTTCATTAAGGCATCGCGGAGTTCGCCAATGCTTACCGTATCTAAAAACTTCAGATGAAGGTTTGTTCCACCGGTAAAATCAACACTCATGTTTGCTTTGCCAAAGGATATCATCACAAAAGCGAAAAAACTGAGAAGCACAAGGATACTTGAAAAAAGGAACATCTTATTCCTCATCCCTATAAAATTCAAATTCGACTTTTTTATTATCTCTCTGAACTTCATCAGATGCTTAAACTCCTTGGTTTATATTTTGTGACTATCCAGTCGAAGATTACCTTTGATCCAAAAACCGCAGTAAAAAGGTTGATAATAATACCTACACTCAAGGTCACCGCAAAGCCTTTTATAGGACCTGTACCGAAAATAAAGAGAATAAAGGTTGTAATAAGGGTTGTGATGTGGGCATCAAAGATCGTGAGCCATGCCTTTGAATAACCCCCGTCTATCGCAGCCCTTACGGTCTTTCCAAGCCTTAGCTCTTCCCTTATACGCTCAAAGATGATGACATTAGTATCCACACCAATACCCATGGTAAGGATGATTCCTGCGATACCGGGAAGGGTCATGGTAGCTTTCAGGGCAACAAAGGCACCAATAAGGTAGATAAGGTTAAGGAAAAGGGCAATATCCGCTACAACGCCAGAGAGCCTGTAATAATAAACCATGAAAATAATGACCAGAACCGCCCCGAGAATTGCCGCCTGCATGCCTTTTCTGATCGAATCCTGACCAAGGGTAGGACCGATTGTAATGTTCTGGACTACCTTAACCGGTGCAGGCAGTGCGCCGGCACGGAGGACGATTGCCAGGTCCTTTGCTTCTTCCATCGTAAAACCACCGGTGATGGATGCCTTACCACCAGATATCCTCTCTCTCACAACAGGGGCAGAGTACACAGTATTGTCAAGGATAATGGCTACCCTCTTGCCTACATTTTCACCGGTAACCTTATCGAATATCCTGGCACCTTCGCTATCAAATTCTATAGCCACATATGGTTCGTTGCGGAATTCTCCTCCAATGCTCACCCGTGCATCAGTAAGTAACTCCCCTGTTAATAGCATCTGTTTCTTTAAAAGAATAGGGGTTGTTGTCACAATTCCGGTCTCCCTGTTTCGTGCCCTCATCGTTAAAACCTCATCACCTTCAGGCACAACACCTCCGGCAATCCTCGATATATTTTCCTCGTCAACCAGTTTGAACTCGAGCTGTGCTGTTCTCCCTATTAACTCCAAAGCCCTTTGCGGGTCTTTAATGCCTGGTAGCTGGACAAGAATCTGGTTTTCGCCCTGCCTCACAATAACAGGTTCGGTTACTCCAAACTGGTCTATCCTATTTCTAATCGTTTCAAGTGCCTGACGTACAGCATTATCCTTTATATTAGAAATTTCTCTTTCTGATAAAAGAAATTCTACATATAAATTTTCACCTTCTACCCTTGTAGAACCAGCCTTGAGGTCAGGAAACTCTTTACCAATAAGATTGTAAAGTTTTTCTTTCTGCTCCACCCTTATCAATACAGAAAGTGCATTTTCCTTTTTTTCCAGCCCTAAAAAGCGTACCCCATCCCGAATCATAGCATCTTTGAAGGCATTAAATTTTCTGTCCACCATATTCTGCATCATTTTTACTGTATCAAGTTCAAGGAGAAGGTGCATTCCTCCCTTTAAATCAAGCCCCAAATGTATTTTATCTGATGGGAGATACTTTTTCCACGTACCCTTAGGTTCAATAATGTTTGGCAAACAGTAAATTACTGAGATTAACAGAAACGCAAGAACAAGTATAGCTCTGAATTTTAAAGATTTAAGCACGTATACCCTCTCCTTTGTCTTGAGAAAACATACCAAAATTATATTTATCCAGACTGTTTGTCAAGAGAATTTTCTCACAAAGTGACTGGTAGCATACACATACACTCACCAGATACTATTATGTGGGCAGGAAGTGCAAAAGGCTTGACTCTCTTTATAGGCTTTGATAGGATTCTCACATCAAATAATCCATATAAGGAAGACATCACAATGAATACAAAGAAAATTAAAGGCATCAATAAAGTTTTGATCATAGGGTCTGGGCCAATCATCATCGGACAGGCATGTGAATTTGATTACTCAGGAACTCAGGCGTGTAAGGCCCTGAGAGCAGCAGGATATGAGATTGTACTCGTCAATTCAAATCCTGCCACTATAATGACAGACCCTGGCATGGCTGATTTCACATACATTGAACCCCTCACCCTTGAGACGGTTGAGAAAATCATCGAAAAAGAAAAACCTGATGCCTTATTACCCAACCTCGGGGGACAGACAGGGCTAAACCTTGCCGCAGAACTCTCAAGAACCGGTATACTTAAAAAATACGGCGTCCAAGTAATAGGTGTACAGGCAGATGCTATTGAAAGAGGAGAGGACAGGATTGAGTTCAAAAACACTATGAACAAGCTCGGTATACCAATGCCTCTCAGTGACCCTGCTTACTCAGTCGAGGAGGCATTGGGGATTGCAGACAGGCTTGGATACCCTGTTGTAATAAGGCCTGCATATACCCTTGGTGGTACCGGTGGAGGTATAGCGTACAATAAGGAAGAACTGAAAACAATTGCAAGCAGGGGCATTTCTGCAAGCCTGATCGGTCAAATTTTAATAGAAGAAGCGGTCATAGGTTGGGAAGAGCTTGAATTAGAAGTAGTGAGGGATGCAGAGAACAATATGATTACCGTCTGCTTTATTGAAAATATAGACCCCATGGGTGTTCATACAGGAGACTCCTTTTGTGCTGCACCGATGCTCACAATATCGGAAGAACTCCAGAAAAGGTTGCAGGACTACTCTTACAGGATTGTAGAGGCTATTAAGGTCATTGGCGGAACAAATATACAGTTTGCCCATAACCCTGATGACGGAGGGGTGGTTGTCATTGAGATAAATCCAAGGACATCACGGTCGTCTGCCCTTGCTTCAAAGGCAACCGGTTTCCCCATAGCATTTATTTCTGCAAAACTGGCAGGAGGATATGTCCTCAAGGATATCCCCTACTGGCGGGGAGGGACACTCGATAAATATACCCCTTCAGGGGATTATGTGGTGATAAAATTCGCGCGATGGGCCTTTGAAAAATTTAAAGCAGCGGAAGATAAAATTGGAACCCAGATGAAGGCTGTCGGCGAGGTCATGAGTATTGGTAAAAACTACAAGGAAGCATTCCAAAAATCCATTCGCTCCTTAGAAATCAAAAGATATGGGTTAGGCTTTGCCAGTAACTTTAACAAGCTTCCCCTCGACGAGCTTATGATGCTTCTCAACGAGCCCTCATCGGAACGCCAGTTTATAATGTATGAAGCCCTGAGGAAAAGTGCAACTGTCGAGCAGCTTTTTGAAAAAACGAAGATAAAAAGATGGTTTATCCAGCAGATGAAGGAGTTGGTTGAACTTGAAGAAGAAATACTGAAATACAGGGGTAAAGAATTACCTGATCAGTTGCTTATAAAAGCCAAGGAAGATGGTTTTTCTGATAAATACCTGAGCCAGATACTCAGTGTTACAGAAGAGTACATAAGGGGAAAAAGGATTGCATTGAACAAAACTGAAGCCTGGTGTGCAGTGCCTGTAAGCGGGGCAAATGCAGCATACTACTACTCAACATACAACGCCCCTGATGAGGTCAAGGTCAGTTCCAAACCAAAGGTAATGATCCTCGGTGGTGGCCCGAACAGGATTGGACAGGGGATTGAATTCGATTATACATGCGTTCATGCAGCATTTGCACTCCGTGACGAAGGGTATGAATCAATCATGGTGAATTGTAATCCGGAAACAGTATCCACTGATTACGATACTTCTGATAAGCTCTATTTTGAACCCCTAACGGTTGAAGATGTCCTGAGTATTTACAATAAGGAAAAACCCATAGGGGTGATCGTGCAGTTTGGTGGCCAAACCCCGTTAAACATTGCAAAAGAGTTAGAGATGGCAGGGGTAAATATTGTAGGGACCTCACCTGACAGTATAGACCTCGCTGAGGACAGAAAACGGTTTAAAGAGGTTATGACAAGGATCGGCATACCTCAACCAGAAAGCGGGACAGCGATATCCCTTGCTGAAGCACTTGCTGTAGCAAAGGAAATCGGTTATCCACTGATGGTCAGGCCATCGTATGTTTTAGGTGGGAGGGGAATGGAGGTTGTGTATGATGAAGAGATGCTCACTGTATATGTGAATGAGGCAGTGGATATATCCCCGGGTCGTCCAATATTGATCGATAAATTCCTTGAGAACGCAATCGAGGCTGAGGCAGATGCTATTGCTGATGGCGACGATGCATTCGTTCCATCCATTATGGAGCATATTGAACTTGCGGGCATCCATTCAGGGGATAGCGCATGTGTAATACCACCACGAACAATACCGGAAAAACACATAAAAACAATCAATGAATATACAAAACAAATTGCAATTGAGTTGAAGGTTGTAGGTCTTATGAATATCCAGTATGCAATTGCGAACGATACAGTCTATATTTTAGAGGCAAACCCGAGAGCTTCGCGCACCGTGCCTCTCGTTTCAAAGGTAACAGGGATTCAGATGGCACATATTGCAACACAGTTAATGCTCGGTAAAAAACTAAAAGACATGAAACTCACACAAAAGCGATACGCCCATGTGGGGGTCAAGGAAGCAGTATTCCCATTCAACATGTTTCCTGAGGTTGATCCCACGCTTGGACCTGAAATGAAGTCTACCGGGGAAGTTCTTGGTATAGCAGATACCTTCGGGCTTGCATTTTTCAAATCACAGGAAGCTGCCGGGCAGAAATTGCCGGTAAAAGGCACGGTTTTGTTGACCGTTACACCAAAGGATAAAAACGACATCCTGGATGTAGCACAATACTTAAAAGAGGTTGGCTTTAATATATTAGCCACAGAAGGGACACATGTCTTTCTTACAAAACATGGCATTGCATCAACGTTCATTAAAAAGGTTCACGAGGGAAGACCAAATATTGTTGACGCAATACACAACAAGGAGATCCAACTCATTATCAATACGCCTATTGGAAAGAGCGGTAAATACGACGATTCCTATATAAGAAAAGCAGCGATAAAATATAAAATACCTTATATAACAACGACTTCCGCTGCAAAAGCAGTAGCGGAAGGTATCAGGGCATACCTGCAGAACATTCATAATATAAGCGTGAAATCAATACAGGCATACCACAGAGAGATTATATAAATAGTTAGCTCAGACTAATTAGACTGATTAATTGGAGGGTAGATAAATGGCCCAGGAAAACAGAGAAGATACCTCTCTATACGGGGGTAATACAGATGAAAATCCGAACAATGAAAATGAAGAAAACTTCGCCACATTATTCGAGAAAAGCGGTAGACTTTTAGGCAGACTTGAACCTGGCCAGAAAATCAAAACCCGAGTGGTTGGCATCTCAGGCGATCTCGTGTATATCAATCTGGGTGGAAAAAGCGAAGGGTTTATAGACCTGAAAGAATTCAAGGATGCACAGGGAGTTTACAATGTCAAAGCAGGGGATGAGATTGAGGCTTTTTTTGTATCTGTTCAAAATGGCCTCAAAAAACTCACAACCCTCGCCCATGGTTTGTCTACTGTTAATTTGAGCGGTATCCATGATGCCTATAATGCCAATTTACCTGTTAGTGGTAAAGTGAGAAGTGAGGTGAAGGGAGGGTTTGAAGTACATGTAGGTAAGGTAAAGTGTTTCTGTCCATATTCACAAATTGACCTGAAAGGAAGTCGTGAAGCAGAAATATATCTCGGCAAGACCTTTCCTTTCAAGGTGCTGGAATACACAGAGGAGGGACATAACATCATCCTTTCAAGACGGGCATTGCTTGAAGAAGAACAACAGATTCAATATAACAGGCTTAAGGAACACCTTGAAGTTGGCATGGTAGTAACAGCTAAGGTCCGCTCCATACAGAACTTTGGAGCCTTTGTTGACCTCGATGGTATTGATGGTCTTATCCCGATGAGCGAGGTTGCATGGGGAAGGACAGAAAAACTTGAAGACGTTCTCTCTGTGGGACAGGAAGTGACCGTAAAAATCATTGCCCTTGACTGGGAAAAAAACCGCATTACATTGAGCCTTAAGGCAATACAATCTGACCCCTGGATTGAGGCTGCCGAAAAATACCCTGTCAATAGCTTAGTCCACGGGACAATCGTTCGTCTTGCCCCCTTTGGTGCTTTTGTAAACCTTGAACCGGGCATTGATGGTCTGATTCATATCTCAAAATTAGGTACAGGAAGGCGGATCAAGCATCCAAAAGAAGTGGTTGAGGTTAACCAATGGGTAGAAGCGTACGTCCAGGAGGTGGACCCAAAGAACAAAAAAATATCCCTGTCAATGGAACAAAAGTTAGAATCTGAAAATGCTCTCCTTCCCACTGTGGGTGAAATTATTGAGGGAGTTGTTGAGAAGGTAATGCCCTCCGGGGTCCTCATAAAGATGAACAATAGTGTAACAGGATTTATTCCCAATTCTGAGATGGGAACTCTTCGTGGAACAAATCACAACCGCATGTTCCCTGCTGGAACTGCCATGCAGGTGGTAGTGATAGAAGTTGATGCTAAACGAAACAGGGTAGTTTTGAGTCGTAGCGGGGTAGCAGAAAGGATTGAGCAGGAGGAATTAACACGTTATATGGATAAGGTAAAAAAAGAGGAAACATCCTCAAAAAGCCTTGGAAGCCTCGGGGAGCTTCTCAAAGCCAAACTTCCTAATCCTTCTTAGATATTAACTTTTTCCCAATCTCCCGTGCCTGCCCAAGATACTCTCCAACCTTGAAGTACTTCGTATCGGGCATTGATAACACTATGGGATTTACCTTTTTCATGTCCGGGATCCCGTTCGTTAAATACTGTTCATCACTGTATGCTGCAACTATTTCACCGATATACAATTCATTTGAAACAAGCTTCACAGTTTGAATAAGTTTGCACTCCAAATTGTATGGGCACTCTTGTATCATTGGTGCGGTTTTCAGCTTGCCATAAAAGATTTCAAAACTCTTTGCCTTGTCATACTTCCTTCCCGACACGATACCACAATAGTCAGTGATTTCAACCATGTCACTCGAAGGGATATTCACGCTGAACGTTCCGCTTTCTTGTATACCGGGGTTGGTATAGTGAATCGTATTTAAGGCTATCCCGATATATGGAGGTTTAAAGTTAACCATACTAAACCAGGCAACTGTTAAAAAATTCGGTTTCCCGTTCACCTTTACTCCTACAATTGAACATGGCATGGGGTATGAAATTCTTTCTATACTTATTTCATGCTTTTCCATCGCCTTTTCCTCCTCTCTCGTTTTTACCAAGACTCTAACTGCAAAACACTACCTGTTACATATTATCACAGTCACTATGAGCAAACCAATATCATTTTGATTGCTCAAAATTGTTGATTTTTTCAATTATATTGATAAAATTGAAGTAACAAATCGAAGAAGGGGGATCTGAAGAATATTCTCAAAATACATGTAGTATTCACTGGCCTTTTCTTAATGTTTTTTATAATTATTTCCAATGTTTATG
>CAIJOT010000062.1 GCA_903822335.1 uncultured delta proteobacterium | reverse complement strand
TGATCATACAGGTATATTCGGAATAGAATGAAGCAATGTTTTTTCATGTGTTAAAAAAAGTTAGGAGGGCATATGGAGAAACAGGAACAGAAGAAAAAGTGGAAGAAACCTGAACTGACTATCCTGATACGGAGCAATCTGGATGTGCCGATCCTTTTACTTGAGACGGAATTCGTGATTTAACTTTTCACCCGGGAGCCTTCTATGATAGTCTGGGTATTACTGAATTTTGGGTCAGTGGGGTAAAATGATGGGGTTAAGGGCTCTGGTAATTGGAATTCTATTCTGTCTCGTAACCGGCACCGGCGTTCACGCGGGCAACAGCATTGAGGCGGCCGGCGAGGTTCTCACCCTTCTTTTACCGGCCACTGCGGCTGGATTAATAGTCGGCTTTAAGGATGGCCAAGGCGCGCTGCAACTGGGGGAGTCGGTGGCGCTCACGGCCGTCGTTACCTACGGCTTGAAATATACGATAAGTGAATCTGCCCCCAATGGAGACAGTCATTCCTTTCCTTCGGCGCATACTTCGCTTTCCTTCACATCGGCTGAGTTCTTGCGCAAACGTTATGGCTGGGAGTACGGCATACCGGCCTATGTTGCTGCAACCTTTGTCGCCGTGAGCAGGGTTGAGGCAAAAGACCACTACACGCACGATGTGTTGGCCGGGGCAGCTATCGGCATCGCAAGCGGCTATCTTTTTACCCGTCCATACAAGGGGTGGAGCATTCAGCCGGAAGTTGATCAGAAATACCAGGGTATCAGACTGAACCGCACATGGTAAAGGGCAACCTTGGTTACGCCATTTCTTTCTGCTAAACCATAAAGCAAATATTCGGACAGGCAAAATCTACAGCACAAACGGAGGGCTCAAAACAATACTGGTTTGGTTATGCCACACACGTTATGCTCTGTTTCAACCTGAAATTCACAGTCTTGAAAAAAGTGGAGTTATAGTTGTGTATCTGATAGAATTGTGTACCAAGTAGCGGGTGGTCAAACATGTTTGGAATAGGAATGCCCGAATTTCTTGTCATACTGGTCATAGCCTTGATCATCTTCGGACCCGGTAAACTCCCAGACATAGGGAATTCTATCGGCAAAACCATTAGAGGTTTCAAAAAGGCTATGGAAGAACCGGGAAAAGGAGAGGATAAAAAACCCGATTCTCAAGAGAACGATAAAAAAATAACTGGTATATGCGGCCTTGGGGCTTGTCGCTGGATGGCGGTAGAGGGAAACAAGCAGCACCAGAGCTGATTCAACTAAGCCAGAGAGAGATTTGGGTGGATCTGACAAATTTGTACCATCTTATGACAATGTAATTAGTGATACATGAAAGAGAGGAAAAATGATGACCGCAAAAACATGTATTAGGACATTGGTATGGCTGCTTGTTCTGCTTATGGTAGTACCTCCTGGTGTTTTTGCTCAGAGTAGCGGTGTGTCTCCTATGTTTAGGCAGGAACAGTTGGACCAGATGCTCGCGCCGATAGCACTCTACCCTGACTCACTGCTCGTTCAGGTGCTGATGGCTGCCACCTATCCATTGGAGGTTATTGCGGCAAATCGTTGGGCCACGGCAAACCGGAACTTGAGCGGAGACCAGTTCGCTGCTGCCCTGGACCAGCAGGACTGGGATCCGAGCGTCAAGTCGTTGGTGAATTTCCCCTCAGTGCTGGGGATGATGGACCAGAAACTCGACTGGACGCAGAGACTGGGTGACGCCTTCCTCAGCCAAGAAGACCAGGTCATGGATACTATTCAGCAACTGCGGGCAAAGGCGCAAGCTCAGGGTATGCTGCAAAGTACGAGCCAGCAGAGAGTTGTGGCCCAAGGGCAGATAATCGCTATCGAGACCGTTAACCCGCAGGTAATCTACGTGCCTGTTTACGACCCCTTCGTCGTATATGGCCCCTGGTGGTATCCTGCCTATCCTCCCTACCGTTACTACCCGGTGGGAGCAGCAATAATGGGCACTGGGATTTCCTTTGGATTAGGCATAACTGTAGGAATTCCATGGGGTTATGCTTGGGGAGGTTTTGGGTGGAGCCACCATAATGTAGATATCAATGTATATCGGAACGTTAACTTCAACACTCATATTAACCGCACTATTTACGTCAATCGTATCGGCAGTGGGGGCTATGGCAGATGGCAGCACGACCCGATACACCGAAAAGGTGTCGCATATAGAGATAATGCTGTAGCCCAGCGGTTTGGACAAGTACCTAAGGGCAATCCTGATACGAGACGTGACTTCAGGGGCCATACCCCGGACAATACGGGAATGTCAACGCAGACCGTGACCATAATTGGCGTGCAGGGTCGTAGAGATGCTACAGGCCTCAACAAGCCAGCGGTACAGAAAGTAGGGGGTACTACCGCACGTCAGGCACCTCAACAGCAGAGAGTACCCACCGTCCTTAGCGGTGTCGGTAGCAATGGCCGCGAGGTGAAGACGCAGAGTGACCGCGGCCTTACGAGTCGCCGGACCGTGATCGCCCCGAAAGCTGGCACAACGCCCCGAAGCGGAAAAGTAAGCCCGCTAAGTGGTACAAACGTAAGTCGCCCCCTTGATGTGAAAGCAAGCCAGCCGAGCGATAGAAAGCCTGCTGATGCAGGGCGCCGTCGATGAGAGTGCGGCCAGAACCACTCACAAATATCCACTTGAGGAGGAATAACATATGATTCACATGGCTTCATATAAAAAACATATTTTGGTATATTGGTTCAATCCGGCGATTATCCTCCTTCTCATCATGGCTCTCTTGGTTATTTATTCACCTGCTCATGCTGCAGGTACCAAACAGAAGTCTTTCTCGTTCCCTGAAGATGCGGTGAAAGCCATGATCAGCGCATTAAAAAGTAATGACCAAAAAGTGCTCAGGGCCATTTTAGGACGTGGTAGCAAAAACCTTATTTCTTCGGGCGACAAGGTTGCCGACAGAGAAAGTCGTGAGCGTTTCTTAAGGTCCTATGAGGAAAAGAACAAGTTAGAGAAGGTAGGAGACAAAAAAACAATACTCTATGTGGGAAACGAAGACTGGCCCTTCCCCATCCCTCTTGTGAAGAAGGGTAAATCATGGTTCTTCCACACCAAAGAAGGAAAGGAAGAAATCATTAACAGGAGGATTGGAAAGAATGAGCTTAATGTCATCCGGGTATGTATGGCCTATGTGGACGCCCAGCGGGAATATGCGCTCAAGGATCGCGATGGTGACAAGCTTTTAGAGTACGCCGGGAAGTTTATAAGCGAGCCAGGCAAGAAAGACGGCCTCTACTGGGAGACAAAGGAAGGTGAGGAGCTAAGCCCTCTGGGACCTTTCATTGCGGCCGCCAGGAAGGAGGGTTATACCGCAAAGAAATCCGGCGATGAACCTGTGCCCTACCATGGTTACTATTACAAGATCCTTACGGCCCAGGGAAAGAATGCTCCGGGAGGGGTTTACGACTATGTGGTCAACGGCAAGATGGTTGGGGGTTTTGCTCTTGTGGCCTATCCTGCCCGGTATGGAAGCTCCGGGATCATGACTTTTGTGGTGAATCAGGATGGTGTGGTTTACGAGAAGAACCTGGGGAAAAATACGGAAAAGATCGCACAGGAGATGAAAACATTCGATCCGGACAAGGAATGGAAGAAGGTAGAATAAGTAACTCTTGCAAGAGGAAAAGAGAACGGGGTGGTAGACCTCAAGGAAGCGGTAGCCTGTCTGTGGGTGCGCTTGATATGAGTATGACAGCGCGGCTTATGGAGACTCTTCTTATCACTGTATTGCTGCTGTGCAGTCTGTGCCATAGCGGTCTGTCGTTAGCCGCAGATGATGCTGCGGTTTTACATCAGAAATATGCGTCACTCAAGTCACAGCTGAGCAACAACCAGTTCCAGCGTGCGCTACACCTGGATTCTACAGAATCGCCCTCCACCCTAAAGGGCGACATCTACGCCGTAGTTGATTACTCGTTTGCAAGCGTCAACAGCGCGCTGAATGATCCCGATCAGGGACTGGCTAACTGGTGCGATGTGATGATACTGCACCCCAACACCAAGTATTGCCATGCCTCCAGCGGCAGCAACGGCAAAAGGCTCAGCGTGAATATAGGCAAAAAAATCCAGCAGCCGTTGGCAGATACCTACCTGGTGGAATTCAACTACCTGGTGGCTATCACCAGCCCCGAATATTTCCAGGTCGACCTCAGCGCCAACAGCGGGCCGCTTGATACCAAGGATTACCGCATCGTACTGGAAGCAGTCGCCATAGACGACAAGCGCACTTTCCTGCATCTCACCTATTCCTATAGCTACGGCATGGCTTGGCGCATGGCAATAAAATCTTACCTGGCCACTATAGGCAGAAACAAGGTCGGTTTTACAAGCACCGGCCTTCAGTCGAACGGGCAGCCCGATTATATAGGCGGCGTACGCGGTATGGTGGAGCGCAATACCATGCGTTATTACTTGGCGATAGAAGCCTACCTGAACGCGCTGTCCTTGCCCGCCGACAAGAGACTTGAGAAGCTCCTCTCCAACTGGTTCAGCTCCACAGAGCAATATACGCGGCAACTGCACGAGGTGGAACGACAGGAATACATGCAGATGAAATACCAGGAATACCAGCGCCAGCAGACCGAGCAATAGTTTAAAAAAATACTGTGAGATTTTTTCTTGAAAAAAACAGAGTATACGATTGTTTTTGGGGGCTCCCTTACATATTTACATTTAATCTTTTTTCCCCCATTCTGCTATCATTACAGCAGCACAAACCCCATTTAAGTTTTGGTGTTGTACTCTATTTTATTCCGTTATATATTCCCATGCATTCAAGCCACACCCCAAAAATTAACAGAGAAAAAAGTTTTTTATCAGACTACCAAAAAATGAGGCCTCCTGTTAAGTTATTAAATGATGTCCCCACATCAAAAAACC
>CAIJOT010000061.1 GCA_903822335.1 uncultured delta proteobacterium | reverse complement strand
TTCAACATGATCTGCTTCAAATCATTTTTACTCAGGTCATCAAGGATGGCTATAGAACCAAAACGGGATATAAATTGCGGGAACATGCCGTATGTGAACAAATCGGAAAGCTTTACGTATTGTTTCAACTTGAACCTGACTATATAACGAATCCCCCCTTTCTCGTCCATCTGGGCATCTTCCTTGAATCTTCTCTCATCTGAATGCTTTGAGATTAAGCCGTATACCTGTTCATAAAGCTCTTCAAAAGCACCTCCACAAATAAACAGTATTTTTGATGTATCTATTGACGTTTTCAATGTCTTTTGTTGTCCGTCTTCATATACATCGGTTTCATAGAGAACGTTTTCTCCTTCAAGCAGGGTGAGCAAAGACTGCTGAATGAGAATGCCGGAGGCGTTGACCTTGCCGGAAACCCTGGACGATATCTTATCCACCTCATCTATGCAGATTGTGGCGTTTTCCATATATTCTCTCATCTTCTCTTCGGTAATTCTTACCCCAAGCATATTTCTCACATTCGTTTCCAGGTTTTTAAACAGCCTGAAGGTGTTCACATTTCCTTCTTCGTCTATGAGCGTATTCGCATTGGTAATGGCCATCACCCTGAACTTCGCCAATGTATCGTGTTCGCTGTAGAATTGGCCGATTGATCTCATGATGGTCGTTTTGCCTGTCCCGCTGTTTCCTATAAGAAAAATATGGCCTGATTTGATACCACTGATATGTTTGAAGACAGCAACAGAGATTTTCCGCAACACATCATCCTGCCCCAACACCTTTTTCGATAAATATTTAAAAATGTTTTCCGGTAAAAACTTTTTATCCATACTATCTCCCCTGTATCGGGAAATATACCATACATCGCAGGCTGATGTGCACTAATAAAGTTTGATGAGCCATGAGCTATTCATTCCCCATTGCTTCTCTCAACTTCTCAAGGCCCCGGTATACCCTCATTTTTGCCGCACTGAGAGAAATTCCCAATATTTCAGTGATATTTTCAAAGGAAAGCCCCTGATAGAAACGCAAAACAACCGCCTCCCTCAGATCTCCTGGAAGTTTTTGAAGGCACATATTCAAGTGATGTATCCTTTGTGTATGAATCATAGTTTGTTCAGGGGTATTGGTATTATCCGGTTCTGCTATATCCGCAGCAGGATTTTCAGCGGCGCTGCGTGAAAGATTCTTGATATTTTTTTTCAGGCGGTTTCTGATGAGATTTACGCTGATTGTATATAGCCAGGTAAAAAACCTTTTTTCTTTGTCAAAACGTTTGAGATTTTTGTAAGCTCTGATAAATGTATCCTGAGAAAGGTCATCCGCATCTTCGTGACTTCCTGTCATTCTATACGCAAGGTTAAATATCTGGTCTTTGTATTCATTCACCAGTAAGGCATAAGCCTGGCGATCTCCATTGAGAACACGTGTAATAATTGATGTTTCTTCCATCTGCTCCATTGGCCCATCAGGAAAAGATCAAAGCTCAAAAATAATCAGGGGAGACAATTGCCTCCCCTGATGTCCCAACAAAGTCTCTACCAACCCCCGGACAATGCTGAATAAACTTGCATCCCTCCATAAAATCTCACTTATTACGTAAGATTTTTAAACGTCTCTACATCAATATTATATTTCTTAATCCTGTGCCAGAGGCTGCGCTGGTTGATACCCAGTAATTGGGCTGCTTTCACCTGTACTCCTCCTGTCCTTGTCAGGACCTCCATAATCATACTCTTTTCAATCTCATTCAGGTGATCATCAATAGATGCAGATTCAGACGTTTCGCGAAACACTTGTCCTGTGAATCCTAACGAGGAGTATTGGCTGGGAAAATGAACAGGGCTAATCTTACCGTCTTCTGATAAAACCGCAGCCCTTTCGATAGCGTTCTGAAGCTCCCTGACATTGCCAGGCCAGGACCACCCCATGAGTATTTGAAGGGCTTGTGGAGAGAATTGAGCAGGTTTCGTGGATTTCTCAAGGAAATACTCTGCAAGCATGGGAATATCCTCTGTTCTCTCTCTCAAGGGGGGTAAGTAAATAGAAAATACATTAATACGGTAATAGAGGTCTTCCCTGAACGTACCTGATTCTAACATTTCTAAGAGATTCTTGTTGGTTGCCGCAATAAAGCGGACATCAACCTTGATAGAGTGATTACCCCCAACCCTTTCGAACTCTTTTTCCTGTAATACACGGAGAAGTTTAGCCTGAGTGGGGAGGGGCATATCACCAATTTCATCTAAAAAAATGGTTCCCCCATTTGCCAGTTCAAACTTACCCTTCTTTTGTGACGTTGCACCGGTGAAGGCTCCTTTTTCATGGCCAAAGAGTTCGCTTTCCAGAAGACCCTCGGGAATAGCAACACAGTTGAGCTTCACAAATGGTCTGCCCTTACGAAGGCTATGCTCATAAATACTCGTCGCCACAAGTTCTTTGCCTGTCCCACTTTCCCCTGAAATAAGGACAGTAGAATCTGTAGGCGCTACCTTCAGTATTTGACTAAATATTCCACGCATGGCTTTCCCGTGTCCAACGATATCCTGAAATAGTTCTTTTGCTTCGACTTTGCTTAAAATGTCTGTAACTTCATCAAACACTTTACTGAAATGTTGCAGGTCGTCCCTTGCCTTTGGGACCTTGTCATCAACCGACACTTTTTGAAAAACAGGCAGTTTTTCCGTATTCTTTACAAACCTTGTTACCGGACTTAAGATAACCCAGAGAACCAGATAGCTGCATACAAAGGTGAAACAAACTATAGCTATCCCCCACCATGTGATCAGTAAAGCCGGTTCCCTTTTCAAGGCGAGGTAATAAGAGATTATTCTGTAGCTGACGATAATATTTATAATTGTTATGCCACTAAAGATGGCCGGAACCAATATATAAAGCCTGATATTGATCCGTTTACCGTCCACTGACCACTATTTGGCCATTTTGGTGAGATCCCACATGGGAAGAAAGACCGCCAGGGCAAAAAATCCAACAACAGCGGCAAGCCCAACCATTAAAATAGGACCTATGGCATCCGAAAGCCCCTTCACGGCATAACTTACTTCATCATCATAATGGAGAGTTACCTCACGGAGCATATCATCAATATTACCTGACTCCTCTCCGACAGCAACCATGTCAACGGTCATAGGGGTAAAATATTTCGCTGCCCTGAGAGGGGCAGAAATGCCCTGTCCTTCTCTCAATAGTTCACGAATTTTTTCAAATTGACGGGAGATTGCCGCATTGCCGATTGTCCCGGATAAAATATTCATTGCATCCATTACAGGCACTCCGCTTGCTTGCAAAATAGCAAAAATAGCGGCAAAACGGGACATAGCTGCTTTTATAAACAGAGGGCCTAAAAGCGGCACTTTTAGCAAAAAAACCGCCTTTACATAATTGCCATTTTCAGTCTTGAAATAGTATCGCAACCCAATAATTAATATTACTACACCACCAACCAAAAACATCCAATAATGTATTAATAATTTATGAAGCAGCAACGCTATTTGTGTCGGCATGGGAAGGGTGATATTAGACTTGGCAAATATCATTGCAAATTTTGGGATTACAAATGTTAAGAGAACGAAAAAAGCAACGGTAAGGGCAATTACTACAATCATTGGATACTGGAGGGCAGATTTAATATCCGACTTTACCTTCTGTTCATGCTCAAGAATGTAGCTTAAACGTTCAAGGACCTCCGGAACGGTTCCACTAATTTCACCAGCTCTTATCATACTTCGGTACAAAGGCGAAAATGTCTTTGGTTCTTTTTCCATAGCTTCAAAAAGCGACAAACCACGTTTAATGTCTTGTTCCATTAAATCAATAGTCTGTTTCAATGTTTGGTTCTCTGTTTGAGCCTTTAATACCTGTAATAATCTCAGAATTGGAACACCCGCACGGAGCATAGAACGAAACTGCTTGGTAAAGAGGATGAGATCTGTTGTTTTTACAGAACTCATTACCCGCTTGATGTTTCCCCATAGGGTAGATTTGGATCCGGCTTTTTCCTCTTTCAATTTTGATGGGATAAATCCTCTGGAGACTAATATGCTTGTTGCCATATTCATTGAATCCGCTTCTATAACCCCTGCGACAGTGGCTCCGGCTTCATTGATTGCTTTGTAAGAAAAGTTTGGCATTGTTACCTCAGCATATGCTTTTTTTAATCTATCACAACCTTAGACTTTCTACACCATCACCGATGAGGCAGCCTCCTCAAGGGTGGTAATCCCCTGGAGGACCTTACTTGCAGCATCATCCTTCAAGGTTCTCAGTTTACCTGCTGCTACCGTTTCCCTGGTAATCTCCTGAGCCGACCTTCTCTTCAAGATCATTTCCTGCACCAGCTCATCATTCACCAGCACCTCAAATACACCGGTTCTTCCCTTATACCCTGTATT
>CAIJOT010000060.1 GCA_903822335.1 uncultured delta proteobacterium | reverse complement strand
CGTTCTACTGCGAGCCCATACCTCCAAAGTCTTTTTGTCTTCCTCAGAACATACTGGAACAGGTGGTTTTCTGGCCATAGTAATTGCCTCCCTGTTCAAACATTACCATATATCTACTAATAATGCAAGTAAGCACTAGGTTCACTCCAAGCTCTAAATCCATGGAAGCGAGCACTTCCTTTATTTCTCTAAGAGATTTCCTTCCAAAATGCCTCCGAGAAAGGAGTTCCCGCTCTGTCCACTGGACTAGTTCCCCAATATACTTTATGTCTGCCTGGATGAGACAGTTCGCGCTCCTCACAGAAAACTCCAAGGTATCAACAGGAATGAAAAGTGCTTTCTGTGCTGCTTGTGACCGGTCCATTTGTCGCTCTACACGGGTTGAGCGCCTTGGGCAAGGTAACGTGCTGCCTTTCTTGATATCCTGTTTACATTATCGCGGATATCGGAAATGGGCTCGAATGTTTCCATGTAATCACCACGGTTATTCAACTCTACAGCTAATGCAATTGAGTACTCCGCGAAGGCATACTCATAAGCAATTTCCTTGAACTCCCTGCTTTCGATTGAACCGCTTAGCTTTTTTATTTCCACAAGGCATGGAAAGTCCATATTGATAAAAATAGTTCGCGATTCACTGGCGTAGAAAGCCCTGGGTTCTTGAGTCCCCATTGGTTTAAACTCTATATTGAAACCTCCCCTTGAAGGTGATTTCCCTTCCCCGCCACCGGATGCCTTACCTTGATCTTTGCTTTCAGGTGATGCTTTCACTTCCGGATTGAAAAGTCTGGGTTCTCGGCTGTTGTCCTTGTTGTTTCCCTTTGCGCCTGGACCACCCACAGAATTTATTTCTTCAACATGAACGTCCGACCCGCCAGTTACTGCTCCGTTGTCTGCTTCGATACCATCTTCTGTTGGGCCTGAATCAATGCCCGTTCCTTCTTTTATGCTCCTTATCTTTTTGATTCTTTCCTTGAACTCATTGAAGTCCTCGTTGATAATGCGAGCGAGTTCCTCCGCATGCCTGTTGAGTTTCTTTGCTTCTTCAGTTCTTTTTCTTTCTTTTTCCTCTTCTACGAGTTTCTTCCTCACCTCTTCTGCTTTTATCCCAATGAAGGCAAGGATCGTACGGACGAGATCATTCTGGGGGTTGAGAGTGAGGGAACGGCTTGAATCAAAAGGCGGTGGCACTGAAGTATCGTTATCAAGTGCAGGAATATCTATGTCGCCGAATATATACTGGACCATCTCCTTCCCCTCAAGGCCCGCAAGTGTAGTAGTGTGCCAAACCCCGTTAGAAAATATGGAAATACCTCTATCATCGCCATCCTCTGGTGGCGTGTAGGCAACCTTCACCACGAGTTCCACATCCCCGAGCCTATCCTTTATCTCGCCTTCGGGACGGTATACGAAAGTGTACCTTGATTCCGACTCTGATGATTCACATGAGTGGTTATTCACAAGGACTATCGCGTTCTTCCACTTTTTCAAGTGACGCTCTGTGTATTTTATTACCGCAGCTTGGTTGAGTGTCCTTAGGTGGATTTTCTCGATTTCTACCTTGGTGCCGTTCTTCTGGACCGTGGGGACCTCTTTTTCGATCGTCTTAACAGGGATAGGATCTCCTGAGTCCATTATTTTAATGTCCTCCCGGCTGAGTTCGATAGTTGATCTCTTTTTGTTTCTGACGGTAATAACTTTGAGTACATCTGCGATACCAAATGCTGCAGACTTACCGGTACCGAACAGACCCCGTCCTGGTTTACCCATTTTCCTGTCGATGTTCTCGCCGTGCATGATAAAAAAATTCTGTAACCCTTCCCAGTCCATCCCACGACCATTGTCCTCCACTGTAATTTTTTTGTTTTTACTTTCGAGAGTAACCTTCACGATAGGGCCAATACCTTCATCGACATATTGAAGTCCGTTTGATACATACTCCCAGACAACCTTATCCTCTTTCCCAAAGAGACTTGCGCTTTGAAGCAGGTCACGTCCCACATGGCTTTTCACGTGTATCTGACTCTCCATTGCTTTTTTCCTCCCCTATTTCTCTCTGACTACAATCATCAAGTAATTGACGATTTCTCCAAGTACCGGATCTTTCCCGAAAGTGTTTTGAACCCTAGTAAGCCTCTCCTTACGGGCTATGCCAGTTACGTAGTCGTTCACCCTAAAGAAAGCTTCAGCTTCCTGGATGGTAATCTCTCCTATCTTTCCCGAAGTGTACTTCTCGTATGCAGTGCTAGCAAACATCCGCTCTTTCTCTCTGTGTTTCCATACCATCTCTCTTTTGTTTGCAGGTGCTCTGGATAGGTCCACGATCTTCAGGGTCTCGATCTTTTCCTTTGCAGTCCTTAATCCGTCCTCGCTCAAAATCCAGCCTTTCTTCCTAGAACCAAGGAGATACCCCGTCTTGATTTTTGCATCATAGAGCCGTTTTTCTACATTGGCGATGTTGATTTGCTCAGGATACTTCCTCCACGAGAAACGACCTGGAGCAATTTCGTTCGCTTTGATCGCTGCATCCTCTGTGTCTACATACGATGACATCCCCCCCATTAGATATACTGCAAGAGTAACGATGTCGACATTGGATAGGTCTTCGCTTATCTTGTTTTTCTTATCGGTCATTGTTCGTTCCCTTGCGAACCACGGCTGAGCCTAAATCGATTTTTTCTTTTCTGGCCTTCCTGGAACAGGGCTCTAACCTCCCTTAATTTTTTGTTTATCTCGCCAAAGATCTCTGTTATGTCTTTTTCGTAATACTCATAGTTGCGTTTGTTTGCACATTTTCCCAGGCTTTCTAGACCATTTAGGATGACAGTAGTTCTACTTTCAGCAATCCTTACAAATCGATCTCTCTTTATATTGATGTTTTCCTCTGCCATTAATGAACTCCTATAGGTTAATTTTTGTTTTATATTGTATCATATATAATATGTATATAGTATACTATATTTATAAATATATAGCAAGATATAAACTGATAGGACTTTACTTTTCAGCATGCAATATGAATAACACAAGGAAAGCAAACTATCAGTACGAGCATTTCGATTTTATGGTTAAAAACCCGAGCCTGAACGAGTGCTTTTAAGGCAAGAAGTCAAGCAATAGTGGTTCACCACTTAAAGAATTATTGAATACCATTTGTAATGTTGCATATCGAAAGGATATAACAAAAACAAAATTTCAGTAAGACAGCCTGATTCTGCAGGAACAGGAAGTATGCTATAAAGCATTTGCACATTTCAAACCGTATTCAATAAGCTCCCTCGAATGTGTATGATGTAGATTTGTATTTGAAAGCAAGTATCCCTCTTGTATGAGCAAATCCGCTGACTTCAGGAAGAAACGTTGTCAACAAGTTGTCAAATTTTTGAAACTAATATTTCATTCCATGTCTTTCAAAAATAACCCCGTACCGCACACCGTTTGCACTTACAGTCAGCTCTTTTGCACAGAAATACGACATAATCTCTCTCATCAGTATAATACCCTGCAGGATAATATCCTCCCTGCCCTTCTCCATGCCTTTCATGCGTCTCCTCTCGGTTGTGGCCATACCTTTGAACTTATCTATCACATTCTCTACGTCTTTATAGGATATACGGAACCCGTGAATTTTTCCTTTGTCATAGCTTTCCATGCCGAGAATAATGCTCGCAAGGTTTGTAATTGTCCCGGCAGTTCCTATCACCTGGCGATTCTTTCCATCAAAAGGGATGGGTAAGTTTTTCTGAATAAAATCAACCAGCGATTCAATCTCCTTCTCTTCAGGTGGGTCATGTTTCACAAACATCTCCGTTAATTTGACAGAACCTATAGGGATAGAGAAAAAATCTATGAACTTTTCTTTATCACCTTTGATGACTTCGGTACTTCCACCGCCTATATCAACAATGATAAAATCGTCAGCCTTTATCGAACAGTCGTTCTTTACAGAAAGATAGGTATAGTATGCCTCTTCCCTTTCGCTTATTATTTGAATGGCAAATCCCAGCTTCTCTTTGACTAATTTCAAAAATACTTCACTGTTCTTTGCCTCCCTCAGGGCACTTGTTCCCACACAATACACATCCAGAACCTTATTTTTGTCAATCAACCCTTTATAGGCATCTAAGGCTGAAAAAGTCCGTGTCATTGCTTCTTGAGACAAATAACCCTTTTCCTTTAAACCCTCTCCTAACCTTGTTATGGTAGATATATCGAGCACATCCTCCAACCCCTTCCTCACATCCACTATCAATAACAATACAGTATTAGTCCCGATATCTATAGCGGCATATTTCATTTGACAACCTCACACTATAAAAATATGATAACGTCTATTATGTTCAATGGCACCATCTCTTTCATGGGCTTAAGCGGACTTTTCTCTTTTACCTCTGGTATATTATCATTTTTCAGCCCCTGTGTGTTACCTCTTGTTCCCTCATACCTCATCTTCATAAGCGGCATAACCTTTGATAATTACGAAGAACTCAACTTCAAAAAGTATAGAAAAACCGTGTTAATCCATTCCATATCTTTTATTGTCGGCTTTTCCCTTGTATTCGTATCATTAGGCATATCGTCATCCCTTCTTGGAAAATATTTGTTTGCCTATCAAACATATATTTTGAGACTTGGTGGTCTCATGCTTATACTCATGGGATTATACTACCTGAACCTTATAAAAATACCATTTCTCAATCAGGAAAAGATTATTCATCTGAAAGAAAAACCTGTAGGGCTTGCAGGATCGTTTGTCATAGGTATAACATTTTCCCTTGGCTGGACACCATGTGTGGGACCTGCACTTTCCTCCATCCTGATCATCGCTTCAACAACGGAAAAGGTATCGGAAAGTATTTACCTCCTGAGCCTTTACTCCTTAGGGCTTGCCATACCCTTTGTTATCTCAGCTCTTCTTTTTGACAAACTATTCAATCTATTGAAAAGATACGGTTATATTGCACGTTATGCCACGAAAATTATGGGAATACTTTTGATAATAATCGGCTTGCTCTTATTCACTTCCTACTATAGCACTTTAAGCCTCAGGTTTGGGCAGATACTGACGTTCTAAAAAAATATGTTTCTGGTTACGAGTTTCGGGTTTAAACCTGTAACACGAAACGCTTAATGCATTCCATTAAGGCTTCATGTCTCATATGTATTTTAACTTATTCATTACAGGTCTAATTCGGTAAGTTCTCCCTTGAACCTTTCCGTGAACTTTTTTAAAACCTTGGTTTCAATCTGCCTGACCCTTTCCCGTGAAATCTTGAATTTAGCCCCTATATCCTGTAAGGTCATCGGTTCTTCAGCCATTACACGGTTTTCAAATATAAATGTCTCTTTATCATTCAGGGTTTTTTTAAATTCCGCAACCTTTCTTGCAAGTATCTCACTCTTTTCCTTATCTGCTACTATTTCCTCTATGTTCTCCCCCGTGTTCATCATATCCATGATGGTGTCGTCACTCTCATCACTCACAGGGGTTTCAAGAGAAATATCGGTATAGGCAAGTCTTTTCTGCATTTCTTCCACTTCTTCTTCTCTCACATCGAGGGTGCTTGCGAGGAGTTTTGGTGCAGGATATACACCGATTGCTTCAAGCTTCTGCTTCTCTTTATTCAACCTGTAAAACAATTTCCTCTGACCCTGAGTGGTTCCCACCTTTACGAGACTCCATGAATCCATGATATACTTCAATATATAAGCCCTTATCCAGAAGGAAGCATAGGTTGAAAACTTGGTACCTTTATAGGGGTTATATTTTTTTACTGCATGGAGGAGTCCTACGTTTCCCTCCTGTATCAGGTCAAGGATATTGAGATAGGCATTGTAATATTCAAGGGCAATCTTCACAACAAGCTTGAGGTTTGAAATAGCAAGTTTGTGTGCCGCTTCCCTGTCGTTATACTTAAGGACCTTTAACGCGAGTTTCAATTCCTCATTTCTTGAAAGGACAGGGTATTTTGATACTTCAGAAAGATATTTTTTTAAAGGGTCATAGGGTGTTGGCAGGCTTTTGCCTATAACCTGTTCGACTATCTCCTTATCTTCATCAAGAAACAATTTTTTCGCCAAAACCTTACAGCTCCCCTCTTACCTTGATAAGTTCCGCCACTATGCTGATAGCTATCTCCTGGGGGGTTTCAGAGTGTATGTCAATACCAATCGGGGCATGAACAGTTTTTAACACATCCTCGCTAAAGCCTTTTTTCTTGAGATGGTCTAAAACGATCTTGACCTTCCTCTTACTCCCTATCATACCTATGTATTTTGCCTGTTTTTGAAGGCTTTGTTCAAGCACAAGGGCATCATGCTGGTGGCCCCTTGTGACAATTACAATATACTCATTGCCAGAAAAATTGAGACGTTCGAAAACCTTATCAAATTCCTCTACAATCACACTGTCTGCCTCCAAAAATCTTTCTCTATTCGCAAATGTTTCCCTGTCATCTATCACCACCACGTTGAATTCTAACATTTTTCCAACCTTCGAGAGATACTGTGATACATGGCCTGCACCAAATATATAGAGTGATGAGGTTATTTTAATAGGCTCAATAACAATTCCGTCAATAACCACCGGTTTCTTCTCATAAGAATGTTTCTGGACAGTTTCCAATATACCCTTTTCTAAAGGGTCTCCAAAGACCTCTCCAGCCACACCCACAATAGTCTTCTGAATAAAACCTTTTCCAAATCTCGTAATAATCAGAGATTGTTTCCCCCTCTGCTCAAGGTATCGCACCTTCTTATAAAGGTCTCTATACCTCCCAAGCACAGGTTCTAAAAAAACATCAACATCTCCTCCACACAGCATACCTTCCTCTTCCACTGCCTTTCCATCCATCCTGAAATGGAGCATGTGTGCATCTGCCATCCCTGGTTTATCGAGGATTTCCCTGTATACTTCTGCTTCCAGATTTCCTCCACCAACTGTGCCAAAAGACCTTCCATCATCACCAACAAACATCTTTGCCCCTTCTTCCCTCGGAGCAGCCCCAAGTTTATTCACTATCGTGGCGAGTATCCCGGTTCTCCCTTCCTTCAAATATTCTTCTATAAACCCATACAAATTCATCATCCTCCTTTATTATAGTGGTGCATGATAGCTTCAAGCACTCCACCGCCGATAGCCCTTGCCTTCTCTGTAATGGTATAGCAATATTCTTTTACCCCCCTCGGGTCTATATCGCCTATCTTCTCATTTGCCTCAATAGTGATTTCACGGATAAGCCCCCTGAGTATACCATCAATGGGTGCAAGAACAGGTGTTGCATCAACATAAAGAACAATTTCTCCTTTTTTGACAGTATCTCCTATTGCCCTCACATGTCTTACCATACCACCATGCGGTGACCTTAAGACCCGCTCAGTGGTATAACCCATAGTGGGTCCTGGTATCCCTGTATGGGGTTCTGCCGAACCATCATACATTGTTTTGCCAAGGTTCTGTCCCCTGTTGCTTTCCACAACCATATGTACATCAACGGGAGCTGCAAAACCAGGTCCTACCCCGATTACAAGAGTTGCTTCATCCTTCTTTGTCCCTGTGTTTCTCTTTGCCATAATAGCATCCACCACCACATCGGGTTTCAATGCACTGATTACCTGACCTTCAGGGTCCACGATTACACCAATGCTGCCTTTCCCCCATACTTCTGAAAGTTTATCTACACTCTCCACCAGTTCTGCTTTCACACCCTCTACTTCCATTTCTCCTTCATAAATTACCTCAGAAAACGCTACGGTTCTTCTCACACTTATAGGTTCAGGTATCTCCGTCATAACTATATGCTTAATATTTGCCATAAAAAGTCTATGGGCAATGCCTGTGGCCATCTCTCCCGCCCCTTTTATGACTATTTTTAAATTTCTCATCCTTCCCCTCTACCAAACACGTTGTTCAGTTCTTACTCCCCTTCTAAAACTCTGAAAGTAAGCAGTAATG
>CAIJOT010000059.1 GCA_903822335.1 uncultured delta proteobacterium | reverse complement strand
CTGTCTATATGAGACTATCAAAGACAGGAACAGGAGCATTCTGGTTGTGGGGAGTACTGACCTTTCCCATTATCATCCCTATTTAAGTGCCGTGGAGCTTGATAATGTTGTGGTGAAACATCTCTCAGATTTTGATATAAAGGGTATGTCAGATGATTTTAACATGAACAAATTTGAAGCTTGTGGGGCAGGCCCAATGATTACCACCATGATGCTCTCAAAAAAACTCGGTGCCACCAGCAGTAAAGTTCTGAAGTACGCAAATTCCGGAGATGTATCAGGGGATAAAAGTAGTGTGGTAGGGTATGTATCCTGTGTGTTTTATAAAACGTAGACATTAAAGAGGCAGGTAAGGTTTGAGTCTTTCTGAGGAAGAAAAAGTACAACTGAAAAAACTGGCAAAAGATACAATTGAAGGTGTTCTCTTTGGCAAGCAGGAGGGAACCTTTAAAATTCCTGAAAGGTTAAAAGAAAAAAGTGGTGCCTTTGTTACGCTTAAGAAAAGAGGGGAATTAAGGGGTTGCATAGGGTATATCCAGGCTGTCTTGCCTCTCTACGAAACGATTAGAAAAATGGCAGTTCAATCAGCCTTCCATGACCCGAGATTTAATCCGGTTGACAAGAGTGAGTGGGACGATATCGAGATAGAGATATCCGTTTTGACACCCATGAAGAAGATAACCAGCATCGAGGAGATAACAGTAGGAGTCCATGGTCTTTTCATTGAAAAAGGCATCAATTCAGGCCTTTTACTACCCCAGGTTGCCACAGAGAACAAATGGGATGAAGAAACCTTTCTTGAATATACGTGCTACAAGGCAGGACTCCCTAAGGATGCGTGGAAATCAAAAAATGCAAACATTTATATTTTTTCTGCAGAGGTTTTTTAAAAGAATTTCTAAGGAGTAGAGGGATGATACACAAAAATATGTCAATTGAGGATATTGTAACAAAATATCCCGAGACCATTCTTATATTTGAAAAGTATGGTTTAGGTTGTGTGGGATGTCAGGCTGCCCTTTTTGAGAATATAGAACAAGGAGCAGAAGTACATGGTATAGATGTCGATACCTTGATCAAAGACCTCAATAATGCAATACCCAAGGGTTGATCGGGCTGTGATTCAGAAGTCAGAAGCGAGAAGCAAGAAGTCAGACAAAGGCCTTAGACTGTCCTCCATGCTCTGTCTTCTGACCTCTATATTCTGATTTCAATATGGGCAAAATATATACAGTAATTTTAGCTGCTGGCAGCTCCAGCAGGCTTGGTTTTAATAAACTCCTTTTAAAAATTGATGGAGAGACAGTAATTAAAAGGGCAATAACTCCTTTTTTGTCAGCTAATATTGATAGATTCTTTATAGTGACCGGTAACAATAGCGATAGTCTTAAAGAAGAGCTTAAAAAAACTCTCGTCCCTCTTTCCTCGCCCCTCATTTTTGTCCCTAACCAGAACTACAGAGAAGGTATGTCCGCATCCGTAAAAGCTGTATTGCCATTTATTAAACAGGCGGACAGGGTTTTTTTCCATCTCGGGGACAAACCATTTGTTCAACAAAAAATGATACATAGAATGCTGGCCATGCTTATGGATAGAAACAAGAACATTCTTCTCCCGCAATACAGAGGCATGAAAGGACACCCAGTCCTGATGAATATAAAACCCTATCTTCAGGAAATGATGTTGCTCGAAGGCGATAAAGGTCTGAGGGAAATTATAGAAAAACATTTGGAAGATGTGTTATTTATAGAAGGCGATGAAGGGAGCATTCTGGATATTGATACTATCGAAGATATAAATCAGTTGAAAGGAAGGGGTTATACGATTGAAGAAGGTTAAGATAGAGAAAGCGCTGGGAATGATACTTGCTCACGATATTACTGAAATAATACCTGGAAAGAAGAAGGATGTAGCCTTCAGGAGGGGCAAGATTATCGCAAGGGAAGACATAGAGAAGCTCTTAGACCTTGGGAAGGAATATCTGTATGTATTTGAAGGTGAGGTGAAGGGTATCCATGAAGATGAGGCAAGTGTCCGGATTGCCCAGTCCATAATGGACGAACACATGGAACTTGTGCCTCCGAAGGAAGGTAAGGTCAGTATAAAGAGTAAGGTAAATGGCCTTTTTTATGTGAATGACAGGCATCTTTACGCGGTGAACAGGATAAAGGATGTGCTTTTAAGCACAGTCCCAAACAGGCATCCGGTAAAAGCAGGGGATATTGTCGCTGCCACAAGGATTATCCCTTTATACATAAACGAAAGGGAGTTAAAGAAGGTCGAAAGAGTGGGTGAAAAAGGTGTCATAAGGATACGTCCATTTAAGTCTCTGAAAGCAGGTCTCGTCATTACCGGAAGCGAGGTGTATACGGGCAGGATAAAGGACGGCTCTCATGTTGTGGAAGAAAAACTGAAGCACTATGGGCTTGAGCTTGCAGGTAAAAGAATAGTCCCTGATGACGTTTCTATGATTCGAGATGCAATCATTGCCCTTTTTGATAGGGGTGCTGAAGTTGTCATCACCACTGCAGGCCTTTCAGTAGATCCGGATGATGTGACAAAGGAGGGTATTGAGTCAACGGGAGCAAAGGTGCTCTTTTATGGTACTCCTGTCTTCCCTGGTGCAATGTTCCTCGTGGCACGATTGAAAGGAAGGTATATTCTCGGTGCACCTGCCTGCGTATATTACAATAAATACACAGTGTTGGACATGGTCCTTACGAGGATTATGGCTGGAGAAAAAATGCACAGGAACGATATGGTAAAGCTCTCATATGGTGGTTTGTGTTTGAATTGTGATGTATGCCATTATCCCGCATGTTTTTTTGGGAAAGGACTATAATTTCCAGTAGGCAGTTGCCAGTATGTAGCAGGCAGTTTGCTGCTTACTGCATACTCATTACTGCTTACTTTCAGAGTTTTAGAAGGGGAGTAAGAACTGAACAACGTGTTTGGTAGAGGGGAAGGATGAGAAATTTAAAAATAGTCATAAAAGGGGCGGGAGAGATGGCCACAGGCATTGCCCATAGACTTTTTAT
>CAIJOT010000058.1 GCA_903822335.1 uncultured delta proteobacterium | reverse complement strand
TCAGTCTTGAGGCGGCAATGGTGCAGGTCAAACGTGTGGCAAAGGCACGGGGGCTGTCAGAGTTAGAAGTACAAGAGCTAATGCAAAGATATATTGAAGTCCCTCTGCTCGGTTTCCTCGGTCAAGAAAGGATCAATGTACTTCGGCTCAATCTCACTCTCGATGAATTGAGCTCTCGTTACCTACGACCCAGCACTCACCCACCGGGCAACTGAGAGGGATGAGAGGTTGGATATTGTGCCCAAAAGACGACGTTGGTCGAGCAAAAGATTCCTGAATTCATATTGAATGCCTATGACCCCGACAACCTCCTCAAGTACTTTCATGGGCATGAAAAATACTTTGACGTTTGAAAGGGTTTGTGTCCCTGCACCTGCTGTTTCTCCATGGTCATAGGTCCATTCGGCAACGGCCATCTCATGGGGATCGAGGTCATTTTCAGGGTTACTCCTGGCCCATACCTGTAACCTCCCGTTTTTCCCCTTGAAAAGTACGAAAGACGGTGCATCAATAAGTTTTGTGATATATTTGATTGTAATGTGGCCTACTTCATCGAGCACGGTTGTACGTAATAGAGGCAGGACACCGCTCCATTCTCTCGAGTCTTGCATAAACCCTCCGACCAGTTGCTCCACAGGCGGAAGTGTTAAAAACTCCCTGCTCATTTCTTCAATAAGAGTGGCCCGCTTAAGACGGAGTTGCAGTGCAAGGTTTTGCTGTTTCGTTGTCTTCACGAGTTGTCCGACAACTATAGAAGTAAATAAGAATACCACGGTATTAACAATATCGTAGGTGTGATGCATGGAAAAACTATATCGGGGTTCGACAAGGAAAAAGTCGAATGTGAGCAGACTTATTATTGATGCGAATATGGAGGGGATTGTTCCAAAGAAAAGAGCGCTAGCAATAGTGGCTATCAGGTACATGAAGACAAGCGACCTGGGATGAATAAATTCCTCCAGAAAAAAGTTCAAAACTGTAATAGCGGCAACCATACCAAGGGTAATTGCATAGTCTTTGGGATAGAATGTAAATCTTTTTAAGGCTGTTTTTTCGCTACCCTCTTTCTTGTCAATTGAAGGGGTCACAAGGTGGAGCTCAAAATCTGTTTTTGCGTGCAGTAAACGATTTACCGGTGAGCCCTTCCAGAATCCAGCCACCCTTGATCGCTGAGGTTTGCCGATAACTATTTGAGTGATATTGTTTTCTTGAGTAAAGCGGAGTATTTCATCCGCAATATCTGTTCCTAAAAGGGTTACAACCTTTGCACCAAGTTCCTCAGCTAAATTTAATGCACCAGTTAGATAACCCTTTTCTATATCCGATAGGTGTTTTAAAGCTGGAGTAGAAACGTAGGCAGCATACCATTCGGCATGGGTGTCTTTTGCAATTTTATATGCTCTGCGGAGTAACTGTAGTGCATAAGGATTTGGCGCTATACATACCATTACCCTTTCCCCTGCTGGCCAGGGTCCTGAAATGGCTTTTGCTTTCATATAGTTCAAAAGTTCGGTATCCATCTTCCGGGCAACCAG
>CAIJOT010000057.1 GCA_903822335.1 uncultured delta proteobacterium | reverse complement strand
TGTTCATCTTACGCCGTTATAATAACGTCCTGATTATGCCTGCAATACTCCTTATGGCTGTCGGGCTATTCTATTCTGTCTTGTTCTTTACAGATATTACCCTTGCAGAAATACGCAGCCAGGGGTGGTTACTCGGACCATTTCAGGAGGGTGTATTGAGGCAACCTTTGTCTTTCTCCTCCTTATCTCAGGTGAACTGGTCGCTGATATTCGGGCAGACAGGGAAGATTGGCACTATTCTGATCATCAGTTGTATATCCCTTCTCCTTAATGCCAGCGGTCTTGAATTGATTGTCAGGCGGGAAATTGATTTGAACCGTGAATTAAAATCTGTCGGTATTGCAAACATTCTTGCGGGTTTTGGGAGTGGCACAGTTGGTTTTCATTCTCTGAGCCTCTCTGCCCTCGGTCATAAGATGGGAGCAAGCAGCCGTCTTGTAGGCATATTTTCGGCACTCTTGTGTGCGGGAACCCTTTTCTTCGGCACTTCCCTTTTGTCGTTCTTTCCGAAACCTGTTATCGGCAGCCTGCTCCTTTTTCTCGGTTTTACCTTTCTCTCAGAATGGGTATATGATGCCTGGTTTAAACTGTCCAGAACGGACTACAGCCTTGTGCTTCTGATTCTCGCAGTAATAGGAACATTCGGTTTTCTTGAAGGTGTTGGTGTGGGTGTCCTTGTGGCTGTCGTGCTCTTTGTGATTAAATACAGCCGCGTCAGCGTGGTGAAGCATATACTTTCCGGGGTCAATTATCAGAGCAATGTAGACAGGGCTGAGCATCAACGACGGTTGTTGAACGAAAAGGGGGAGCAGATCTACATTCTCAAACTCCAGGGTTATATCTTCTTCGGTACAGCAAACAACTTACTCAATCAAGTGCGTAGAAGAGTGGAGGATAATGCCCTGCCGCAGGTTCGTTTTGTTATCCTCGATTTTCGTTTGGTCAACGGACTTGACTCCTCTGCATTAAACAGTTTTATCAAGATGAGACAGTTTGCAGAGATGCGACAGATTACCCCGATTTTCACCCATCTACCATCAGAACTCCAGCAAAAATTTGAGAGGGGAGGATTAAATGTGAATGATGACGTGGTTTTTCGGACCTTCCCTGATTTGGATCACGGCGTGGAATGGTGTGAGGACCAGATTCTGGTTGCAGAAAAGATGGCTTTGACGAAGCAAGAACAGACCTTGCAGGAACAACTAAGGGAATCTTTCCCTGAATCTGTCAACTTTAACCGTTTCATGAAGTATCTTGAACGCCAGGAGGCAGCAAAGGGCTATTACCTGATGCACCAGGGAGACCCACCACATTCCCTTTATTTCATTGAGTCAGGTCAGGTCACAGTTCAGCTTGAGACAGAGAAAGGTGAGGCGATACGGCTTCGAACAATGGGAGCTGGCACAGTGGTGGGAGAATTGGGTCTTTACCTCAGGTTACGGTCAACCGCATCCGTTGTGACAGAACAGCCGAGCATTATCTATCGCTTGACGGTGAATGCCCTGAAAGAGATGGAAGAAACAGACCCTGAGATTGCCACTGCCTTCCACAAATTCATTGTCCACCTCTTAGGCGAGCGGCTGGCAAATACGAATAAGTCCCTACAAGCCCTGTTAGACTGAAGGTCACGCAAACATTCTCCTTTCAAAAACTGCTTACCATCAGAATTATTTACAGGAATCCTTCCGGTCGTTCTTGGAAAGTCAGGTATTCACAGGCTGCAAAGATGCGACCCCATATTCCCAATTGCGAATTGTGGAATAATGAATACGGATTGTGGATTTTGAATTTTGTAAGTCTTAATCCTGCCGGAGGCGGGACATTGAGAATTTAATCGCTGTAATCATTTTCAATGATTGTATTTTTTGTTTTGAGGGGATAAAATCTTATTGTAGTGTTGTAGTGAAATGGAAAAAGGGGCGGGAATTACTGTTATTAACCATAAAAATGGGCTTTTTTAGCGGAGGAGACAGGGAATAACGCAATGTTTGCAGCGCATGCAACAATGTGCCCAACGTCCTATGAATTTGGACACCGAATAAATGACTTTAGAACAATACATCGACAGCATAAATAAACGTTATAAACTTGGTAATGCTACTGAGCATACCTTTCGTGGCGACTTGCAACAGCTTGTTGAAAGTTTAGTTCCAGAAATCAGAGCCACCAATGAACCTAAAAGACAATCTTGCGGCGCACCTGACTATATCCTTACCAAAAAAGACATTCCGATTGGATTTATTAAAGCCAAAGACATAGGTGACAAAGACCTTGACGGAGCAAAGAAAACGGGAAACAAGGAACAGTTTGACCGATATAAAGCATCGTTAGACAAC
>CAIJOT010000056.1 GCA_903822335.1 uncultured delta proteobacterium | reverse complement strand
CTTCGAGCATTTCTTGGGTACCCTGCCGATAAGCTAAAATGGGCCTGCGACCAGGTCGCGTTTAGGCCAATTTGTTGCTCATTCCATTCGCAATGAAACCTTTTCATGTTCGAAGACCAGGTCAAGTTTGACTGGGAGACAATAGTAATAGTGCTTCATTCCTTTCCAGGAAGTTTCGCCTGTGGCGAGCTTCCAAATTGAATGGAAGCGAATCGATGCATGGGTAAGAAAGCGCAGCGGAGCAGGGAGCAAAAGAGTTTCCCGGCGTATAATCTGTTTGAGCAACAGCCTGTTAACATCCAGCTATCAAAAAATACAAAAAATAAGACGCTTATTGAAAGTCTATTAAATGAGCCATTGACCATACCATCCATCACGCCGCTCAGAATACAACTGGCTTCTTTGATTTGAACAGGCTTGCCAAATACCTGCTTGCAAGTCTGTTGGTAGGATAGAACAGCAGTTTATTCATTGCAATTTCATCGAAGATATAATAAGTAATTGAATAAAGGGAAACCGTGAGATTCAAGCTTGACCATATCGGTCTGGTAGTTGAAAGCATCGAAAGCTTTATTAAGCTCCTGCAAATTCTGGGATTCAACGAAAGGACTGAGCCTGTGCCTGACCCTATCCAGAAGGTTAGTGCATCGTTTGTGAATACAGGAGATGGTGGGGATGTGTATATTGAGCTGCTTGAACCAACACACCCGAGTTCACCCATCACAAACTTCTTAAAAAAGGGGGGGGGAAGGCTTGCATCATCTATGTTTTGAGGTTGATGATATTGAAAAAGCCTCAAAAGAGCTTGTGCAAAAAGATTTTCCCATGGTCTCTTCCCCTGTGGATTGCGAAGCCTACGATAAGAACCTTAAACGTGATTGTAAAGGCTCAACAAGAATCGCATTTTTTCTGATTTCCAAACACATTTTGATTGAGTTAATAGAAAAGGGTCGTTAAATATGTGGCATGGGTGAGTAGGGGAAAGGGGAACGGGGGCAATAAAAAAACGAAGGATAAATAAGCGAAAAGGGGATGTGCAATATGACAACAACAAGAGAAGAAGCAGTTGAACTGCTCCATAGATACATCACGAACGAAAGGATGCTGAACCATTGTTATGCCACTGAAGCAGTGATGAGGGCATTGGCCCGCAGGTTAGGCAGGGATGAAGAAAAATGGGCCCTTGCAGGACTACTCCATGACTTAGACATAGAACTCGTGAATGCAGATTTGAATGTTCATGGCCTGGAAACAGAAAAGATTCTCAAAGAAAAAGGTGTCGATCCAGAAATGATTGATGCGGTTGTGATGCACAATGAGAGCATTAGAGGTATCAAAAGACATACTGAGTTTCAGCACGCCCTGGCAGCCGGAGAAACCATTACCGGATTGATCGTTGCTACTGCCCTTGTTTACCCTGATAAAAAATTAACAAGTGTAAAACCAAATTCCGTGATCAAGAGAATGAAAGAAAAGGCTTTTGCCGCATCGGTAAATCGGGAAAATATCCTGGAATGTCAACAGATTGGACTCTCTTTAGGGGAGTTTGCTGAGATCTGCCTGAATGCCATGAGAGAAATCAGCGAAAAGTTAGGATTATAGGGTAAATGCAGGCAGTGAGGTGAAGGCAGAAGGCAGCAACTATAAACGGCCGGCGAGGATGCTGAACCATTTGAAATGTGAATGAATACGGATTGATACATTGAACTATGCCCAGTAACGCCTCATCATACTTCAAAATATTTTATAACCGTCGTATGGCGGTCATGATACTCTTGGGTTTTTCTTCAGGGCTTCCGCTTCCGCTTACCAGTGGCACACTGCAAGCCTGGCTGACTGTTGCCGGCGTGGATTTACAAACCATTGGTATCTTTTCCCTCGTTGGGTTGCCTTATGCACTGAAGTTTTTATGGTCACCGCTCATGGACCGTTTTGTCCCTCCCTGGCTTGGAAGACGCCGCGGCTGGATTATCCCAACCCAGCTTTGCTTAATGTGTGGCATTACCGCAATGGCCTTTGCCTCACCACAGTATGCACCTCTGGCTCTTGCCGTACTGGCGCTTATTGTTGCCTTCACTTCGGCTTCTCAGGATATAGTGATCGATGCTTACCGTACCGATATATTGCCAGGGGTCGAGCGAGGTTTAGGGGCTGCTGTCTTTGTGTTTGGTTATCGTATTGCAATGCTCGTTGCGGGTGCCCTTGCCCTCATCTTATCTGACCAGATCGGATGGCAGAATACCTATCTATTTATGGCTGGTTTAATGATCATAGGCATGGCGGGTACTTTTTTTGGACCAGAACCTGATGGAACCATATCTCCTCCTAAAAACCTTGGAGAAGCTTTATGGGGACCATTAAAAGATTTTTTCTCCCATCCCTCTGCAGTCATCCTGTTATTGCTTATCGTGCTATACAAACTGGGAGATGCCTATGCAGGCAGTATGACCACAGCCTTTCTCATCAGAGGTGTTGGCTTCACGGCTACCGATGTTGGTACCATCAACAAAGGCATGGGGCTTATCGCTACAATTGTCGGTGCTTTGTTCGGTGGGGCCATAATGGTAAAACTTGGTCTCTTTCGCTCACTGATGATATTCGGCCTTCTGCAAATGGTATCCAACCTTTCATTCATGGTGCTTGCCTGGCTGGGTAAGAGTTACCCGATGATGATATTCGCTGTGGCATTTGAAAACTTCTCTGGCGGCATGGGCACCGCAGCTTTCGTGGCATTCATCATGGCACTGTGTAACAAGCGTTACAGCGCTACACAGTTTGCACTCCTGTCATCGCTTTCTGCACTCGGCCGGGTCTTTATCTCTCCCACATCAGGATACGTGGTGCAAACTATAGGTTGGGCAAATTTCTTTTTTATTACTACACTTACTGCCCTGCCTGGGCTATGGTTACTCTGGTGGTTGAGAAATACAATTTCCAGCCTACAACAGGAAAAAGGTTAACCTTCAATCAGAATTTCATGATTAAACTATGGATGGTATTTGTATCAGCTTCCCTGATGTAAAGCCTTAATTCCTTTGCCTTTGCTGATTCACCGGGGAAAAAGACAAAACCATAGGCTATCTCATTGGGTTTAATAGCCCGGCTTTCAAGGGTTCTCTTCTGTAAGTCTCCCCTTATTTTATCCTGCACATCCCTATCGGTCAACCCCTTCCCGCCTCCTATTGTTAGGCCTGCTGCTGCCCCGAGGGCTGCACCTTTCATCGCCGCTTCGCCAACATTCTGTCCAGTCACAATACCTATTGCAGCACCTATGATGGCACCTGCGGTACCTCCAAGAAAACCACCCTTTGCTGCCTCCGGTGCAACCTTACCAAGCTCTGTCTTTTTTTCTATACGGTCGTAGGCAAGACTCGAATCAAGGATTGGCCAGAGATTGTTGTCCACATCCACCAGGAAGGTCTGTTTGGGGACAATCTCAATCGGATGAATCCCTTTATTGTCAAAGATTATCTGAACGGGTAATATGCCTGACCCTCTAATGTCAAACCCAAAAGCCGCCTTTGCTTCTCCTTTATCGTCGAAGGTCTTAGCTGCTATCGCCGCACCTCCTGCCTCTGTCACATTGGGATAGGCAGCAGGCATTTTGAACGGAACAACCTGAGTTTTGTAACTCTGACAGGCCGTAAGAAAGAGTAATGCACACAAAAAAAGGATATAAAAACTCTTACTGATTTTTTTCATAATAACACACCTTCAAAAATATATTTTGTTTGAGTTTACAGGAAGGGCGATTACTTGTCAATAGCATATTGTTCACGGCTTACAGGCCGCAACACTATGATACCGGGCTTGCCTGTAATATAATGTTTAAAATCCTGATCCGTTGCTTTTCGCTGGTTTTTCGTAGACGACGCATGCCGTAAATAGACTGCATCTCCTTGCCTCACGAGTATCCCTACATGGGAAATATCCAGTCCCTGCGTATCTGCATATATCCCGATATAATCTCCTGTTTGCAGTTTCGCCACGACATTATGGTCAATCGCTTCTGCGGGTAAATAGGTAAATGCACGCTCTTTAGACTTAATACCCGGCAGAAAGTATGTTCCATCCTCTTTCTTGTTTAATGTTTTTTTCACACTTTTTGCCTTATGGCCACCGATCATTCTTGTCGCATCATTTATGAATTCCTTGTTGAACACCTGCCAGTCAGTGAAAAAATGATTCCTATTTTCAAAGGCAACTTTCCCTGATTTGTACCGTATCCTCCTTAGGTTCCTTTTAAACCCAGAAAAGGAACCGGACAGACGCATCGCTTCTACATAATCAACAAAGGTAAAACAGTCCATTGCTTCAAGGTTGATGACGAAAACTTCGGGTGTGTTTACATCTCCAATCAATGTTGATTCTCTATAAGGTATGCCCAGAAATTGCCTTGAAATGACATTTATCCGCTCCCCCACATCCTCAATTTGAGCGGCCTCACGTATAATGTGGTCTAATCCATCCTCCGACCATATGCCTAACAGAATCTTTTCTTCTGCCTTTTTTATAGCCTTATCAAAACCCATGATTGATATGTAATATATCGCTCTTCTATTTTCAATGTAAAAAAGTGGTATCAGTATATGCTTTTTTTCCTTCTTTCGTGTTTAAGTTGAAAGTCTTGGGTTGAGTAGTCCACAATGATGATGAATTTTAAGCAAGAAATAGTGGACGTTCCTGTAACCATACGCCATTTGGGACAGGCGTTTTATCTTGTTGTTGATTCCTTCTGAAATAGCCGTTGTAATTTTGCAGAGAAAGTAGTTGAGAAGGTAATTTCTCTTTCTGAAGAACTTGTAACCCAGCTCCACAAAGGCAGGGATATTTGATTTGATGGCAGCAATGATCCACTCTTTGAGAGACCTCATGGCTGTTTTCGGATCAGTATAGATAGAGATAAACTGTTCTTTAAGAAGCATGGCTTGATATACTCGTTCGTTTAGACTGGCCAGTTTTTCCAGCAGGTCTTGTTTCTTATTGGTCACCTTGTTCTGCATGAGTATGAACCTTTTGTTACAGTGAAGGATTGCCAACAGCTCTCCGTGATTTTCTTGCTGTGCTCTTTTCAATTCTTCTTTTCGTACCGTGTCCACGGCATCATTGAGGTATTTCTTAACGTGAAAGTGATCCAGCACGATAAGAGCATTCTTTGCGTATTGTTTGATGGATGATAAATAACCCCTGGCACCATCACAGGCTACAGCTGCAATCTGTTCGCAGTTCTCTTTCCCCAGGCTGAGAAAGAATTTATCGAGGTTCACCTTGCCTTAGGCCCCGGTGGTTCCAGATGACTTTCCGTTGATCAACATCAACGACATTAGTGACGTATTTATGCCATTTCTGCCATGCCACTTCGTCAACACTCATATGCTTAGGCGCCGGTACAGGATCAAGTTTTTCCAAGGCAAGCTCTTCAAGCTTTCGCTTGTCAATACGGTAGACTGTCTCATCATCCAACCCCAAGTACCATCCTGCTTCCTGATTCGTGGTAATGGACGTGAGCCTGTACACCTGCTCGGCAAATCGAGCCGTAAAACGACCGTTGAGCCACCGGATCTCCTCAACCCGGATTGTGCCGTCTTCGACACATTGCACCTTCCGCTTGGGAACAAGAAGAAAAACTCTCTTGCCGCTTATTCTCAGATCTTCAACAATCATGCCATCTCTACTGTGAACAGATCTTCCGTGGATATTCCCACATCCGGAGCACACAGGTGGAGTGTCTTCTACCCGTTCCAGAACGATGTATATGTTCTTATATTCACTACCTGTTACCTCTATCTCTCTATAATTTGGAATATCCAAAAGTTTTGTGATAGTATCCAAGTGCATCGGGTTCTTGCCTCCTTTGTAAGTTTTTTGTTCGCAAACTTAATCTTACCAAAGTTGGCTTAAATCCGATGTGTTTTTTTAACACTCTATACAGGGTAAGCTATTTCAACTTAAACACGAAAGAACCCTTTTTTT
>CAIJOT010000055.1 GCA_903822335.1 uncultured delta proteobacterium | reverse complement strand
GGCTACAAGGCCGCTATTGACCTCTGCACGGTGGTTATTGACAGGGCGTGCTGCACTGATCTGGGGAAAACCTCTTGACCTAGACACCCTGAATCAGTAAATCTTTTGCAGGTCGTAAGAAGCCTATTAATTATCATGAAGAACAATTTAAGCCCCAGTTTCTCTACGAGCAGTTTCATGGCTGCAATTCTTACCGTACAGGAGCTGGGGTTTGTTTTTTAATTAAAGTTATGAATAAGTTAACGTATGCGGAACAGCTCGCAAGACCTGAATGGCAAAAGAAAAGGCTAGAAATTCTAAATAGAGATGAATTTCGATGCAATACCTGTGAATCAAATGACAAAACGCTCCATGTCCATCATAAGATATATTTAAAAGGAAGAATGGCATGGGATTACGAAGATGATAACTTTGAAACACTATGCAAGGATTGCCATATTGAAACTGAGCAATACAGGGAATCGCTAAAATTAATAACTAAAGATTTCAGTGATTTTGATATAGCAGAAATGATTGGTTTTGCTAAAGCGATTAAACGTGACAGAGGAGATTACGGAGATGACGCTAATACACCTGTAAAAATATCTAGTATTATGGAGGCGCAAGGTTGGATAAAATATTGGTCTGGTGGAAATGCGAGACACGCCAAAATGGTTGCCGATGCAGGAATTGCTGGAGGCAAAGATTTCAACCCAAGTATTTACCTATATGAATAAATCTCCAGCGTTTCAGTTTTACTCCAAGGAATGGCTTTCTAGTATGCCGATTATGCTTATGAGTCCAGCTCAAGAGGGCGCGTATATCCGCCTTCTATGCATTTGCTGGGAGTCTGGAGACTGTTCAATACCTGACGATGACAATCAACTAGCAGTACTTTCAAGGCTTGGCGAAGGGTGGTTCAACGGTGGTTCAAAGTTGGTTAGAGAAAGGTTCATTCCTCACCCCACTAAGGAAGGGTTTCTTACCAACGAGAGGCTCGTAAAGGAATCAAGCAAGCAGTCAGAATGGTCAGAAAAGTCATCATTTGGAGGAAAAAAGAGTGCCGAAAAAAGGGCGTTGCAAAAGAGTAAATCCAACGGTGGTTCAACGGTGGTTCAAGGCTGCTTGACTGATGGTACTAACCAAAAGCCAACATTGCAGTTTGCAGATTGCAGTTTGCATACTGCAGTAGTTATACCCCCTACCCCCAAGGGGGATGAGAAAGAGATTGAATCTCTCAGGCGTGCAAGGGCATTATTTAAGATGAGGGAGTCAACTCCAATGGATAAATCGCTAACAGCCGCTTGGAAATCTGCAAAGCCAGTAGTTCTGGAAACGCTTGAAGAAGAATGGAAGTTGCTAGAGGCCAGATACTCATCAACCGATGAAGAAATTTCTCGATATCGCCGGAGGGATTTGCCAACCCTTTTGAACAACTGGTCTGGAGAGATTGCAAAGTCAAATTCATCATCAACAGCAAGAAAGTCATTGCCTTCTGAGTTCGATCACGCATTCTAGCCAACCATCAATAAATCAATACATGAAAAAGACCTGCAATAACTGCACAGCCGAGTTCGACACCGAGGACATATTTCTGGGTGAAAGACTCCTTTGGAGCATCAGCACCTGCGATCCCTGTAACGAGAAGATGGTAGCCGAGCAAGCCGAGCGCGAGAGGCAAGAGGCTTTAAACGCCCGTAAAACGCAATTCTGGTGCGATGTCCCGACATTGTACCAAGATACGGACAAAACGAAGCTACAGG
>CAIJOT010000054.1 GCA_903822335.1 uncultured delta proteobacterium | reverse complement strand
GCACTGTATGCCTCAATGGAATACGAAGGGGAAGCGATATCGGCGCTTTCCATGGATTCACGCTTTACGATTGCCAATATGGCAATTGAGGCAGGGGCAAAAAATGGTATTTTTAAGGTAGATAAAAAGACCCTGGCATATATAAAAGGAAGAGGGAAAAAGGCCCATACTGTATTCAAGAGTGATAGAAATGCCAAATACAGAGAGATTTTTGAGATTGATGTAGGGGAGGTGGGATTGAAGGTTGCATGCCCATCCCTCCCCTCTAATGTAAAAGATGTGGAAGAATTGAGCGGCATAGTTATTGATCAGGTCGTGATAGGTTCGTGTACGAATGGCAGACTCGAAGACTTGGAGATGGCATCTGAAATATTAAAGGGAAAAAAGGTAGCGAAATATACCCGGTGTATTGTCATCCCCGCCACACCAAAGATTTATTCCGAGGCCTTGAAACGCGGATATTTCGAGATTTTCTTGAAGGCAGGATGTATAATATCGCCCCCCACGTGTGGCCCATGCCTTGGAGGGCATATGGGGGTGCTTGCAAAAGGTGAAAGGGCAGTTGCCACTACAAACAGAAATTTTATAGGCAGGATGGGACACATTGAGAGCGAAGTATACCTTGCAGGTCCTGCAGTTGCAGCAGCAAGCGCAATAAAAGGGAGAATTGCCCATCCCGGGGAAGTAGCATAAAAACAGTAGTCAGTAATCAGCATTCAGTAGTCAGTAGAAAAGCAAAAAAACCTTTTAAGCCATCATGCTGACAGCTGAAAACAAAAAAAGGAGTAAACATGTTACTAAGAGGAAGAGTCTGGAAATTTGGTCACAACATAGATACAGATATTATAATCCCCGCAAAATATCTTGCACATACTGATCCTAAGGTACTTGGTGAGCATTGCATGGAACCCTTGCATCCAGGCTTTTATAAGAAGGTAAAGCATGGTGATATTATAGTGGGTGGATTCAACTTTGGTTGTGGTTCTTCGAGGGAGCACGCACCTATTGCAATATCTGCCCTCGGCATACCCCTTGTGATAGCAAAAAGCTTTGCAAGGATATTCTACAGGAACGCATTCAATAAAGGGCTTGCCCTTTTAGAAGCAGATATCATAGAAGACGTTGAAGAGGGAGAGGTCATCGAGGTTGATCTCTCATCAGGGATTATAAAATCGAAGAAGAAAGAGGTGAAGGCAAAACCCATTCCGCCCTTTATGGTAGAGCTTATAAACCATGGCGGACTTATAAATTATCTAAAAAGAAAACTGGAGGAGTAAGGTGAAAGAGTATAACGTAGCAGTGGTAGGCGCAACAGGTGCCGTAGGCAATGAAATGGTAGATACACTTGAACAGAGGAAATTTCCTGTGAAAAACTTGAAACTCCTCGCATCAGCGAGAAGTGTAGGAAAAACCTTAACATACAAAGGTGAGGGGATAAAGATTGAGGAATTGAAAGAGGATTCTTTTAAGGGCATTGATATTGGATTGTTTTCGCCAGGAGGTGCGGTAAGTCTGAAGTTTGCACCCATAGCCGCAGCAAGCGGATGCGTCGTGATAGACAATACAAATGCCTTCAGGATGGACCCCGAGGTTCCCCTTGTGGTGCCAGAGGTAAATGAACATGCCATTGCCATGTATAAAAATAAGGGGATTATTGCCAATCCAAACTGTTCCACGATTCAGATGGTTGTGGTATTAAAACCATTGCACGACGCAGCAAAGATCAAAAGGGTCGTGGTCTCCACGTACCAGGCCGTTTCAGGGACAGGAAAGAAGGCGATTTATGAATTAGAGCAGCAGATACTTGCTATCTACAATAACAAAAAAATAGAGAATAAGGTATATCCTTATCAGATTGCCTTTAACGTCCTTCCCCATATAGACGCATTTCTGGAAAACGGATATACAAAAGAAGAGATGAAGATGGTGAATGAAACGAAAAAGATTATGGAAGATAATAGTATTCAGGTTACCGCAACAACGGTAAGAGTTCCTGTTTTCTATGGCCATTCGGAATCTGTAAATGTTGAATTCGAAAGGGATTTAAGTCCTGACCAGGCAAGAAAAGTATTAAAGAAAGCACCAGGGATAAAGGTTGTGGATGACCCTTCAAAGAATAAATATCCCCTTGCGATACTTGCAGCGGGCAAAGACGACACATTTGTAGGGAGGATAAGAAGGGATGAATCCATCCCCCATGGGTTAAATATGTGGATTGTGGCAGACAACATTAGAAAAGGCGCTGCATTAAATGCTGTCCAGATTGCGGAGGTGTTAATCAAGAAGTACCTGTAAAGGCCGTGATTTGTGATTCGCCTGCCTGTCGCGTGCGCGACGCAGACAGGTGAAGCGCTGAGATGGTTGGCCCCAAACCGTGTGTTTGAAAGAGGTATTATTCAATGATATGGACTTATGAGACATCTTGTAATGTCATTTCGCTGCCAGGCGGGCGGCCTGAATGAACTACCCCGCAGCAGAGCTGCGAGGTATCTGGAATACAGAATACAGTAGTCAGAAGTCAGAATTTTTTTGAAGATATTTTAATCCCCCTTCTGAATTCTAAATTCTGGATTCTTACCCCGAAGCAGAGCTTCGAGGAATTCTTTTGATTAAGCGCCTCTGTAATAATCTGAAGGTTTCCATGCTTTGTCCCATGCACGCGCTTGTTTGATCGCAATTTTCAGCAGTAGCTCATTGCCGATAATCTGTGGATTGAAACCCATCAAGTACTTCCTGAAACAGAGCTTTTATAAAAAAGTGATTTATACCGTGTTTTAATCGGTAATGGTGAATTTCCTATAATCTTATTGACATTCATTGAGTACAATATCAGAATAGAATAAACATGCTACATAAAGAGGGGGAAAGAGGGGGCGGCAGAGGAGTTATTGAATAATTGAAGGATGCACCCATCACGCATTGAGTGAGCACGATAATTTCATATCAAACGAGCGAACGTCTTGTAAAATGTAAGGAGGACCGATGAGTCGAGAAATTGCAAAACAGCAATTTGATTACGCATGGTCATTGTATCAGAAAGGCGTAAGAGACGGAGGACTCTATAGCAAAACAAAGCAATTTGCGCTGGATAACAATCTGCCAACGGTATATTCACCACCAATGCATTGTATTGCAGAGTATGTAAGGGACAATTCTTCCATAAGCAGGGAAGATGTCTTAAAAGGTATGCTCATGGCAATAGAATTTGCACCCGCAAATCCCGGACTTCAACATCATGTAATAAGAAATAGTGCATTCAAGGCAGGCCTTACTAATTCACCTGATGAAGCAGTTCATCACAGCTTAATAGAAAAGGCGAAGGGAAAGATAAGAACTGGTGTTTTAAAACAAACACCGACAGAGAGCAAACCCTATATACCAGAACGACAACGGAGACAAATGAACAAAGAGAAAATAGTCAATAAGAAAACATTAATAAATAAAATTGATACTGTAGACAAGGGGAAAAGGAAGATCAAATTCATACAATTATTAAAGAATCTTGCACCTGAAATGAAAACCAAATTGAAACAGGAAAAAGAGAAACGAAGAGAATTAGAAAAACCTGACTTTATTTGGCACTTCATTCTACAAAGTTTTTCTACCATGGGCAATTCACGGGGTTACCTTGGATTGATTCTCAACAAAGATAATTACAACAAGGTAACCTTCAACGCCCTTTTAAAGCTTAACCCAAAAGAGCGCCTTGAAAGGTTAAGGAACATATTTTATGCTGCGTCGTTACGGATGTCAGAACAAAAAGCAGTATGGGCATCGCAAAACTATAACCTCATTATTTCAATGGGTGGACTCGCAAAAGTCAAGCAAATGGCTCTCTCCAAAAAAGGTACCCGTGCAAAAACAGAATTTATGAAGCAGTTTCATGGAATCGGTGATAAATATGCACGAAATATCTGGATGGATGTCTACCATCCTGATTTCCATGAATCTATTGCCATTGACGAGCGAATAAAACAGATTACTGAAGCTCTTGGCTATTCTTTTTCATCCTATGAGGAACAGGAGAAGTTCTTTCTCGATATTGCACACGAGGCCAGCTTACAGGGGTGGGAACTGGATAGGCTAATGTATAATTTTAAAGACCATTTTCTCAGCCATCTGAAATAGCCTTTGATTAGGGGTTTCGCATTGTGTGATCTATCTTGGAACAATAGGTGCAAACACTGAGGAGCAATAAATGCCGCTGAAACCATTAAAGGGATTAGATGATATTAAAGAAAATGAAAGAGAGCATATCTTAATGCTATACGATAATATTTCCAAAAGTAAGCATATAGAGAATGGATTCCTTTTGCCTGGATTTCAAGTGCCAGGGGCACAAGTTAAGGATTGTGATATAATATTGTGTATAGATTTTTCTAGTCACAATCCTCCATTGATTCAATATTCTGATCAAAAGTTTGAGTTTCACAATTTATTATTCTTAATCGAGTTAAAAACCCATAATAAATTTTCCGTAGAGCAAGGTTCAATTTATGTGAAATATTCTGGCAAAGACAAAGACGCCTTGATACAGATCAAGAATCTAACAGGTAATTTAAAAATGTATTTTGAGAGGTACAAAGAAATATTCAAATATAAACAAACTCCATGGATTTACAATGCAATATATTTCCCCAATATAAATAAGGATAGATTAAGCAAAGATAATCTTGCCTTACCGGTTATAGAAATCAATCTGCTCTTTGGAAAACAAATTTATTTAAAAGACTTACTGGAATTAGCAGTAAAACAAAATTATTTACAATATGCTCAAAAGAAAAAGGAGAAAAATTTATTATCTTCTTGGATTGTTGATTCCATTGAAAATAAACAAAAAAGTTTCAGAGGTATATGTGATGCATTATCAATGATTGAAGGAAGACATCTTGGACTTACTGCTCTTGACAGGCGTAGGGTAGAAATTATAACGAAACAAAGAATTGATACTACCTCCCGATACATCGAAAACCTGGGTCAACAATTATTAATATTCAAAGGCAAAGCTGGAACTGGTAAAACAATGAGATTATTGAATTTATCGTCTCATCTTTCTAGAAGTGGTTGTTCTTATGTATTGATAACATTTAATCATGCCTTGAAGGCAGATTTGATAAGGTTATGCACAATACTAAAGCAAAATGATATTTATAAAAAATTTGATATCAATATCGAAACTATTAATAAATTAACATCTGATATGGCAAACATTATTGAACCAGGGGCAACTAAAAAATACGAAAACGATTTTGATAAACAGCTTGATTACAATCTTGAGATAGTAGCAAACGCCTTAGAGGGTGAAGACAAGCATTTATGGAGGGACGGAATATTAGAAGAAATCCCTGGCCTTAACGTTGATTTTATACTGATTGATGAAGGACAAGACTGGCAAGAAAAGGAACAGAAAATAATCAAATCGATAGCTGGAAATCCCGAGCACTTAATCATCGCAATAGGACCTGATCAAAACACGAGAGGTTATAGCTCCAACGATTGGGACTTGTACCCTCGACGCCAAGTAATTCCCTGTAGTAAAAACATTAGGCAAACAAACATAATCCATTCTTTTAATACAATTTTTTCAAGAGATTTTATTAGTGATGATTGGACCGAGCCCAATGATGTGTCCATAGGAAGAGGCTATCTTCAAATTATGCCTGATTCCGAACTATTAAAAGAGTCTTTCTGGTCTGATCTGGAAAAAGAATTAAATAACACATTAAATGCTCCTATTGATGTGTTGATTATCGAGCCAAAACGTTTATTTGGTAATCAATCGTGTAGTGAAATATTAGGAAATTTTAAAAAGATTTGTTGGAATGGGGCCGAAACATCTATAAGAAGATCTGTGATACCGTTACATTCTTCAGAGTACCGAATTGTTACATATGAATCATCAAGGGGACTTGAAAGCTGGATTTCAATCGTAAGACTGATTGACATTCAATATTCAGAATATTTTAAGCGATTTAAGAAAAAAAAATTACAAACACAGTTATTTGAACCAACAGTTGAAGAACTTAACCACGACGTGTATACGCAATTAAGAATTGCACTGACACGCTCTATAGACAGACTCTATATTACGTATTCTGACCAAAATTCTCTACCAATCAAAGATTTAATAAAAATAAAAAGTTTTGTGGATAATCAACCTCAATAAATAAAGAAGAAAAAGGGGACAAAGAGGGCGTTGGTAAAATATTGATATTAGGGGTCGGGTACGCCGTAGGTGGAGCTAACCGACTACCCCCCCTAATAGAATAAGCATATTACATAAAGAGAAGGAAAGAGGGGGGTGTATGAAAAGAATAATTATAATCACAGTTATTTTTCTTGGGCTGGGTTTCATAAATACTTCATTTGCTGCAAGAGATGAGGTAGCAGAAGATTATTCGAACAGACTCAACGAATACAGAATTGAAATAGTAAGAAAAGCTGGCGCCTGGAGGCAGGCAATTATAGGGAAACATTACCAAAACAACAGGGAGATGCTGGAATTGAATTACAGGGGAAATATTCCGAGAGATGTGAGAGATGATTTACATAGAACAAAGAATGAAGCAACTGGCGCAGAGAGAGATTTTATATCCTTGGGAAAAGAGATAGCTTCTTTGAAAACAGAGATTGTAAAATATTATAAAGGTAAGGTCCCAAAAAACCTAAAAAACAAGATTGCTGAAGTACAGGAATACTATTCAGAGAAAGAATTAGAGGTAAGAAAGTTCACAGTTGATACTATGCAGAGAAAATAGTAAGTTCCAGGCTCTCAAGGATTTCCCCTTAAACCCATTAAACAACACATGCGGGCAAAATGTTGGTGTTTGACACTTTTTTTTCTTTTTTCCAGCTATTTACCAGTTGTTGTACAGTTACGGCTCTAGTGTCACGTTCCATAAATCCCATGTCCATTATGCCACCAATGGTTTCCCTGTATATGTCCATGCAAAGGGATGTGCCCTATTTTCGGTATAGTGCTGGATATAGTGCATAATCTGATCGACCATCTGTTTCTTTGATT
>CAIJOT010000053.1 GCA_903822335.1 uncultured delta proteobacterium | reverse complement strand
CCCTGTATTTAAATAAACCTTATTCTTGCCGCCAGCATCATACTCAATTTTATCAGATATATGGGAATGGGCTAATATGACCACATCGTAACCTTCACCAAACTTTCTCTGGGCGTATTCTCTAAAAGCTAACATTGCTTTATCATTGTATGGCTTCTTTTTCTTTGATAAAAAGATACTGACCCCCATAGCTGTTTTCCATGTAATGTAAGGGCCGAAAATATCCATTACACTATAGATAAAACGTGATTTAAGCACTTTCCCTAAACAGAATGGGCTGATTTCATCTCCGTGGGATATAAATGTCTTCTTCCCTTCAATATCAATAGTCAGGTGTTTTGAACATTTTATACCTGTGTAAGACTCGAAATAGCTACCCATATCAAATTCATGGTTCCCTTCAATCAAATAAACGGGTTTGTCTTTGTTCGTTATGGTTTTTAATGCATCAGCAAGATTCTTATACCACGGGTAGATATACCCATCATATCCGTGATAGAACTCAAACAAATCCCCGAGGATGACCACCATGTCAGCATCTTCACATGCGTTGTGAATGAAATTTTCTACAACATTGATCTTCCCATCGTCTTTCTTGTTGAGATGGGTATCAGAAAAAAAGATAATCTTCATTATGCGCTAACCAAGATACTCCTGGAGGGCTTCCTGCCAGGTTCTCATTGTGATACCCGTCTCTCTTTGAACTTTCGTGCAGTCAAAGACTGAATATGCGGGCCTTTTTGCCTTCCGGTTTAATTTGAGGGATGTAGTAGGCTTCAGTTGAACATCGAGTTTAAGTTGTGAGAAAATCTCTCCTGCAAACTCAAACCATGTGCACGAACCACTGTTTGTTATATGATAAATACCCGTCTTAGCTTTCTCTATCAGGCGTTTCAAAGGCTCTCCTATATCTTTTGCATACGTCGGAGTACCCCTCTGGTCATCAACAACCTCTACAACACCTCTTTCTTTCGCTATCCGAACTACCTTTGTGATAAAATTCTCTCCTCCATTGCCGTATAGCCATTGTGCTCTCATGATGAGAGGTGATGGGTGTTTCTCAATAACACGTTTTTCGCCCGACAACTTTGTCATACCATATACTGACTTTGGATTTGGTACATCGTCCTCTGTGTAAGGCGAGGTTTTTTCACCATCAAATACATAATCAGTGCTGATATGCACAAGCCTGATTTTATACTCCCTGCAAAGCTCTGCAACAATACCTGCACCTTCTTCATTTACCTTCTGTGCTAATTCCCGACGATCTTCACATCCATCCACATCTGTCATTGCTGCAAGGTTTAAAAGAACATCAGGCCTGTATTGTTCAATAATAGACTTGCCGGCATCTCTATCTGTAATATCCCATTCTTCTATATCGAGGGATATGGTATCAAAATGATTATTCAAGATTGGCAGGATATTGTTTCCTAAAAGACCACGTCCACCGGCAATGAGCAGTTTCACTACACAACCACCCTCTTACCTGTCCTTGTACATCTTACTGTAATACTCGAGATATTCGCCGCTTTTAATCCTTTCCCACCAGAACTTGTTCTCTATATACCACCCGACTGTTTCCTCCATGCCCTTCTTGAAACCTTTTTTTGTCTTATAGCCCAATTTCTTCTTTATCTTTGTTGAATCTATCGCATACCGTCTGTCATGCCCTAATCTATCTTTCACAAACTTTATCAATGTCTCAGGTTTTCCAAGAATCCTGAGTATCAATTTCACAATTTCAATATTTGTCCGTTCATTCTCTCCGCCTATATTGTACACATTGCCTATCTCCCCCTTGTGAAATACCGCATCTATTGCCTCACAGTGGTCTAAAACATGTATCCAGTCCCTGATATTCATCCCATCTCCGTAAACAGGCAATTCCATGTCCACAAGGGCATTTGTGATAATGAGGGGAATCAATTTTTCAGGAAACTGGTATGGCCCATAGTTGTTTGAACATCTCGTTATTATCACAGGCGTTTTGTATGTTTTATAGTACACCATGGCGAGTATATCCGCTGATGCCTTTGATGCAGAATAGGGACTGTTTGGCGCAAGGGGGGTGTCTTCACGAAATTCCCCTTCTTTTCCAAGAGAACCATAGACCTCATCGGTTGAAATCTGAATGAATCTTTTCACATTCCTTTTTCTTGCCATTTCTAGGAGATTAAAGGTTCCCCCGATATTAGTTTTTATAAAAGCATCAGGGTCCATTATACTCCTGTCCACATGGGATTCTGCAGCAAAATTGATCACACTGTCTATTTCCTTTTCAAACACGTTTTCAATAGCGACTTTATCTGCAATATCCCCTTTGATAAATGTATACCGTCTATCTTTTTCTATATCCCTGAGGTTTTCCAGGTTACCGGCATAGGTGAGTTTATCGAAATTGGTAATCCTATAAGGATATTGAGACAGCATATGCCTTATAAAGTTGCTTCCAATAAAACCACAACCTCCGGTAACCAGTATGTGTGTATTACCCATCTTTCCTCTCCCACCTGTAAGGTATGCTATTCACGTGGGCGTCTATCCTGTATTCATCGGGGTTCTGTCTGTTATAAGGTGCTGTCGGGATATTAATCACAATTGCCTCCTCCTCGCTTATACACTTCCAACCATGATAAATCATCTTCGGAACCTTAACGAGCATGGGATTATATTCGCCGAGGAAGAACTCATTGACTTCACCTTGTGTAGGTGATCCATCTCTACCATCAAAAAGAACAAGCTTCAGCATCCCTTTGATACATATAATAAAATCATCCTGTATCTTGTGGTAGTGCCATGCTTTTACAACGTGCGGGTACGTGGTGGTTAGGTAAACCTGACCAAACCCAACGTAGAGGTCTTCATCACTTCTTAAAATCTCCATCAATCTCCCTCTTTCATCAGGTATAAATTTCAATTGCTTAACACTTACGTTTTGTATCATCCAAACCCCCTATTTCTTAGCGTTTAGCAGATAATGGTTAGCGTATAGAAAAGAGTCAACGAAACACTCCACGCTTTACGCTATCTTTAAATATTGTTTGCTCCTGTTTGGGATACGAGTATATTCGCCCGCAATAGAGATTCAAACGTTCCTGCATCAGTCCACCATCCCTGAAGCATTTCCCATGTCATTATCCCTTTCTGAACATAGGCATTGTTTACATCTGTAATCTCAAGTTCACCCCTGTCAGATGGTTTCAATGTTTTCACTATGTTAAAAACATGCCCGTCATACATATATATACCGATTACGGCAAGATTGCTCTTTGGCTGGCTCGGTTTTTCAACAATCCCTATAAGTTTGCCATCTTCAATTTCAGCAACCCCGAATCTCTCAGGGTCAGGCACTTCCTTGAGGAGGATCTTTGCCCCTTCTTTCTGGTTTTCAAAATCCCTCACTGCTTTGCTAATATTCTTTTCTATGATGTTATCACCGAGAACCACACATATAGGTTCACCATCTGCAAAATACTCGGCAAGAGACAGGGCATCTGCTATGCCGCCCTCTCCTTCCTGGTATGTATAGTTAATATGCTTTAGACCAAACTCCTTCCCATTGCCCATAAGCCTGAGGAAATCTCCTGCATAGCTCCCTCCTGTTACTATCATGATATCCTTGATGCCGGCGTTGATGAGCGTTTCTATGGGGTAGAATATCATTGGCTTACTGTATATAGGCAGAAGATGTTTGTTTGTGATTTTTGTAAGGGGGTAAAGCCTCGTTCCAAGGCCTCCAGCAAGTATCACGCCTTTCATTGAATACCTCCTATCTGCTTGTCAATCCTGCAAGGTCAAAAGAGCATTTGACACTTGTATCCCTTGGTCTTTTTGTCTGGGTCAGTGTTAGTGTAACAGCCCAGCACTTTGGATGATACGTAATCTGATATAATGTATCTATCCACATTTTGTCTTTTAAAGAATACCTTATCTGGTATTTCCCGTCTATATATTTATACGTCCCACCGAGGTCAAAATAAAGCTCGTTATTCAAGTATTTCGCATAATTATGCTGAAGATTGACGTGGTATACATTTGACTCTGTGAAGTTTAGTGAATTTTTTATAGCATTCCAACCATTTCCGTATGTGTTTATAACACTTTCGTGGCCAATTGACCATTTTTCCTTTGGGTACATGGTTACCTTCGCACTTATATCCGAGAACCGATTACCGTAACCTCTATACAGGTCTGACGGGTTCAAGTTTCCTGAAAGTCCATACGTCTGCTCTATCTCTAAAAGCGAGAGCTCCCTCCCCCCCCCTGTTGAGAAAGTATTGAGGTAATGGTTTAAGGAGTATGTTACTGTGTTAGTTTTATAAATCCTGTCGTATGGATCGATTGATGGAATGTTTCTATATGCTGAATTTGGGATAAACGCATATTTCAGTTGGGGCTTTATCAGGCTCTGCATGTCACCTATGCCAAACGCCTCTGTATAATAATTTCTCATTAACTGAACATTCATATCTCCGTCAACCTTAAAGGTTTCACGCCTCTCTGTTTGTCTGGCATCCCTATCAGCATAGGATACCAAGTACATTGTCTCATACATGGTACCATTGAGAAGGAGGTTTATCCCATTCCATGAAAGGGGTAATCTAAGTTTTGGCTCAAGACTTAATCGTGAATACCTGTCGCCTGTTTCCCTGTAAAAGTTCATAAAGTCTGCGGATATGTCAGTATACAAACTCTCCTTCATGATAGGGATATATTCCGTAAAAAAAGATGCGTGGGGGTAGTATTTAAAGGTAGGGGTATTATCCTTGAGAAGAAGATTATTGAAATATGACAATTCATATGTGAGGAGGGAGCTCTTGAAAGGTTTTTCAAAAAACATGGTTGATTTTAATAATGTCTCGCTTCTCTCTATAGTGGTCTGTCCAAAATCTTCAATGTACTTGTTATCTGAAACATGATTAATGTTTAACTTGAGCACTAAATCCTCTTTAAACACCTGCTCGTGCTGGCCTTTTAACTCATAACGTCCGTGGTGGTACTTATTATCATCTATAATTGAATAATACCAGGTCCCTTTTGAATTCTCTTGCTGTGCATACCTGAACTCTGAACCAAACTTAATACCTCTTTTTTCTATATAATCGAGATAAAATGTAGCATCCTTGTCTCTCGATATTGCCCAGAAATATGAGTTTTTAAACACTGTTCCATCCCTGCTTGATAGAGTAAACTCAGGAAGAAGGAAACCTGATTGCCTTTCTGTCTTTACAGGGAACATACCCCAGGGGAGATAGAAAACCGTCTGATCCAAAATATAAAACCTTGCACCCTTTGTCTTTGCATAACCTTCTATGGTAATCTCAACATCACGGGCGGAGAATTTCCATGCAGGCCTCTCCCAGCCACACGTAGTCAGCTCACCCTTCTTAATTGCATATGTGGCCTCTCCAACCTTTTCAATATGGTCACCTGCAATATAAAAATCACCCTTTTTTATAAACATCTTCCCCTTTTCTATAGAGCCTTTCTTAGTAAATAGATTTAGGTGGAGCTTTTCACATTGGACTACGTCGTCTCCATCTTGAAATACCACATTCCCTTCTGCAAATATTTCCTTTGTGTTTTCATTATACACGACAGAATCGGCACTCAGGAACCTTGTCCCTTCTCTTACTTCCACTTTTCCGTTGGCAATATACACATTCTCTTCTTTATTATACTCCAGAATCAATGCTGTAATGTCCACGGGATTTGCTAATGAAATTTTGTAATCTGACTGTTTACTGTAAACACCCAGTGGCACCAGTATAAGTGATATGAGGAGTATTGTCCTAAAAAATTTCATTGATCAGTATTTTCGCTTCCCCAATGGTATAAAATGATCCTGTTACTACAATTAAATCTTCATCTCCTGAAATGTTCTTTGCCTTTTGAAGCGCACAGTGGACATTGTCTGTGACAATTGCATCTTTTGCATATACCTGCATCGAGGATGGTGAAAACGCTCTTTCTATATCTGGTTTTGTAAGTATGATCACATCAACAACTGGTATTAACTCCTTAAGCATCCTCTCGTATTCCTTATCCTTCATAACACCGAATACCAGTATTTTTCTTTTATCCATGTAATGGGTTTGGATAAATTCAGAAAGGGCATTAGCTCCATTAAGGTTGTGTGCACCATCCAGGATGATTGTAGGTTTTTCTCTTACGATTTCTAACCTTCCCTGCCATTGGATATGGGACATCGCATCGTATATTGGCTTTTCATCTACAGGGAATCCAGAGGATTGTAAATATTCTATTGCACATAAAGCAATTGCTCCGTTTGACAGTTGATGGTCACCCTTCAGGTTCACAAATACATTCCCGAGGTCTTTGCTGAGGCCATGATAAGACATAATCTGATCTCCCATTTTTGTATAGGAAAAATCCCTTCCAAGTAGATAAACCGGACTTTTACACGCTTGAGCTTTTTCTTCAATCACATACACGGGCATACCTGTTGCACCGGTAATAACAGGTACCCCTTCTTTTATAATGCCTGCTTTCTCGTTTGCTATATCCTCAATGCTGTTTCCAAGGTAATCCATATGGTCAAAATCCACATTTGTGATAATACTCAACAAAGGTCTTATCACATTAGTTGAATCGAGTCTCCCACCAAGACCTACCTCAATTATAGCAATGTCCACCTCTTTTCTGTAAAAATATTCAAATGCCAAAACTGTTGTGAAATCAAAGAATGTAAAAAACCTGTTTTTGTCTTTCGCTTCGGCTTTCTCTCTAATAAATGCGGTAAGTTCTACTACCTCTTTTTCCTTTATCTCCTCCTCATTAATGGTGATTCTCTCTGTAAAGGACACAAGGTGAGGTGATGTATATTTACCAACTCTGTATCCTGTTTCTTTTAAGATATTTGACAGCATGCATGCCACTGAACCCTTACCGTTTGTACCTCCCACATGGATTGATTTTAAAACATTGTGAGGGTTACCAATAAGGTTGAGAATCCATTGTATATTTTCAAGACCAAAGACTATTCCAAATTTTTCAAGATTGTAGAGGTATTCCAGAACAACGGAATACTCCTTCATGTTATTAAAGACAGTATTTTGTGTAACCTTTGTTTTAACTCTTTTCTCGGCAATATCATGTCTATCATGCCATGTTCCAACAAATATTCCGCCCTTTGAAACCCCAAGGGCAAGTCTTCCTTGATTGTCTCCTTGATAACCCGGGGTCCGGCAAAACCGATCATTGCTTTTGGTTCCGCAATAATAATATCCCCCAACATACCCATGCTTGCGGTAACACCGCCCAATGTGGGATCAGTCAACACTGTGAGGTATGGGACCTTCAGGGATTTCAATCTATATATTGCCCCCGCTACTTTGGACATCTGCATGAGCGACATGATACCTTCCTGCATTCTCGCACCGCCAGACGAGCAAAAAACAATCACCGGCAACCTTTTATCAGCCCCCTCTTCAAGTATCCTTGTGATTTTCTCACCCACCACCGAGCCGAGACTGCCACCCATAAAGGAAAAATCAAAAATTGCTGTGAGGACTTCAATACCACCTATCTTGCCCTTTCCACAGAACATTGCGTCGCTTTTCCCTGTCGTTTCTTGTGTCTCTAATAACCTCGCCTTATACGGTTTCGTATCTTTAAATTTCAGGAAGTCAACAGGCTTTATATTGTTAAAAAGCTCAATAAAACTCCCTTTATCAAAGGTTAAAGCTACCCTGTTCTCAACACTGATGGGAAAATGGTAAAAACATTTTAAACAAACGTGCTGATTTCTCTCTACCTCTTTTATATAAAGAAGCTCCTGGCAGGAACTGCACTTTATCCATAGAGACTCTTCCTTTTCTGCCTTTTTTATCTCTTTCTGTATATCTATTTCCCTGTAAGGTTTCTTTTCTTTATCCTTTTTTCTAAACAACCCCATAGTATTTTCCTATTGATTTTTTGTAAGAAAACTACCAAAATAAGTATGGTATGTCAATAAAAAGGGTCACGATAGAAGGCGACTATTCCCTCGAGAGTATTGTAAACGAACAGGGCAAACAGGCAGGTGTTGTGATATGCCATCCCCACCCCCTTTATGGCGGCGATATGCATAACAATGTTGTTGCTGCCCTTGAAGAAGGCTTTTCCATGAAAGGATTTACCACCTTGAGGTTTAATTTCAGGGGGGTTGGTGGAAGTGGAGGTATGTATGATGAGGGAGAAGGGGAAGTCAACGATGTGTTGGCGGCCTTAACGTTTTTAAAAAAGGTCGTCAATGAAGATGCATATCTAATACTTGCCGGTTATTCCTACGGTGCCTGGATATGCAGCAAGGCAGCGGTTAAGGTCAATAACATAGATGGGTTATTCCTTGTGTCGTAT
>CAIJOT010000052.1 GCA_903822335.1 uncultured delta proteobacterium | reverse complement strand
GGATTCAGGGGAGCCCTTACAAGATGTATAAACAACTTTATACAAACAAATCTGTCACAAAAACTTAAAGAGAACATTTCAGGAGATGATGTAAAGGAAGGAATGGTTGCCGTCATAAACATAAAGATACAGAACCCACAATTCGAGGGACAGACCAAAGCAAAGCTCGGCAATAGCGAGATAAAGGGGTTGGTAGAGTCTGTTCTTAACGAAAAGATAACGGAATACCTTGAATTAAATCAGGACATAGGGAAAACAATAGTCAACAAGGCACTAGAGGCCAAAAGGGCACGAGAAGCAGCAAAAAAAGCAAAAGAGCTTGTAAAAAGCAAGAGCCTGCTCGAAAGCGGGGTGCTGCCGGGCAAGCTTGCCGATTGCCAGGAAAGCGAACCGGACTTGTGTGAGCTCTATCTTGTAGAGGGAGATTCAGCGGGCGGCTCAGCAAAACAGGGGAGAGACAGAAAAACCCAGGCGATACTCCCATTAAAAGGAAAAATATTGAATGTCGAGAAAGCGAGACAGGAAAAGGTGCTTTCCAACCAAGAAATAAAATCCATTTACCTTGCCCTCGGCATAAATTCGGATAATATTGAAAGGCTCAGGTATCACAAAATTATTATAATGACCGATGCAGACGTAGATGGTTCACACATAAGGACTCTTCTCCTCACGCTTTTTTACAGGAAGATGCCGGAACTGATAGAAAGAGGGTATCTGTATATAGCACAACCGCCCCTATACAAAATAAAGCACGGGAATAAAGAGGCATACGCAAAGGACGAGGATGAGTTTGAGAAGTTTATAACGAACAGAGGCACAGAGAAGATACAATGTCTCGTCGGTGACACACGACTTGAAGGGATAATGCTAAAGAACGCGATAGAGAGGGTAAAGGATATAGAGCGGTACTTTAGAGACATGCAGAGCACAGGAATAGGCAGGAAATTCATATTGAATCTCTTTTTGGCTGACGTTAATAAGAGGGAGGACTTTGAAGGACAGGAAAAGCTCGGGAGGGTTAAAACTTCCCTCGAGAAGGAGGGGCTCTCGGTAGAAATAATCAAAGACAGGGAGCACAACCTGTTTGCGCTCAACGTAAAAGACAGCAAGAGAAAGGACTACAGCACAAAGATAGACTATGAGATTTGTGCACAGGGGGACTACACAGAAACCTATAGGGCCTATAAACAAGTCCAGGCATTCTACGACGGGGAGATTAAGATTACCGATGGGGGCACACAAACACATTTACTGGATACAGAAGGCCTTCTCGGGTTTGTGAACGAAAGGGGCAAAGAAGGCATCAACATGCAGAGGTACAAGGGCTTGGGGGAGATGAACCCGGAACAATTATGGTCTACAACAATGGACCCGGAGAGAAGGAGCCTCTTAAAGGTCTCAATAGAGGACGCCGTAGAGGCGGATCAAGTATTTACAGTCCTCATGGGGAACAACATAGAAACAAGAAGGGCGTTTATAGAAGAAAACGCCCTGAGCGTTAGAAATCTCGATATATGATTGTTATAGGAATAACGGGGATTCTGGGAAGCGGCAAGTCCACCGCATCAAACATGCTTGAAAAAGAGGGGTTTGACATAATAGACCTTGATGGCTTGGCGAAGCACGTTATTGAACGGAAAGAGGTTTTGGATGACATCAGGAAGGCTTTTGGCGAAGAGCACATAACGGACAACCGTGTTGATATAGAGAAACTGAGGAACACAGCATTCAACAACGAGGAATCACTGAGAACGCTCGAGAAAATAATACACCCGAAAGCAGCGGAGGAGATGGGGAAAAAGATACAACAGCTAAGAGAAAAAGGCATGGGGGTTGTTATAATTGACGGGCCACTGCTCTTTGAAACAGGCTTATACAAAACGCTTGATAGGATTGTGGTTGTATCTTCACACAAGGAAAAGATAAAGGAAAGGCTTAAGAAAAGAGGGATGGGAGAAGAAGATGTGAAGCGGAGAATGTCTTTCCAAATACCCTTGGAGGAGAAAGAAAAAATGGCAGACCACGTAGTGTTCAACAACGGAACGGAAGAAGACCTCGAGAAAGAGGTAGGGGCCCTTATGGAGAAGATAAAAGGATGGGAGGTAAAAGTAAATGCACCTTAATGATTTAAAGAGAAAAAAGATCGGAGAACTGACGCACATTGCGAAGGAAATGAATATAGACAATGCATCAGGGATGAGGAAACAGGAGCTTATCTTCTCGATACTACAGGCATTCGTTGATAAAAATGAGTCTGTGTATGGCGAGGGGGTGCTCGAGATTCTCTCGGAAGGGTTTGGGTTTTTAAGATCCACCGATTCAAATTATCTCCCGGGCCCCGATGATATATACATTTCCCCATCGCAGATAAAAAGGTTTGGTCTAAGAACAGGAGACACAACGTCGGGCCAGATAAGGCCACCAAAGGACAACGAGAAATACTTTGCCCTTTTAAAGGTAGAGACCATAAACTTCGATGAACCGAGCGTTGCGAAGGATAAGATAATATTTGACAATTTGATACCAATCTATCCAAACGAAAGGATACAGTTGGAAACTATCCCGGACAACATGTCCACAAGGGTGATGGATCTCTTTACCCCTATAGGAAAAGGACAAAGGGGATTAATAGTGGCGCCACCACGAACAGGCAAAACGATGCTCCTGCAACACATTGCGAATAGCATAACCAACAACCACAAGGAGATTCACCTGATAGTGTTGCTGATTGACGAGAGGCCCGAAGAGGTTACAGACATGATGAGGTCTGTAAACGGTGAAGTTATAAGCTCTACCTTTGACGAGCCAGCGACCAGACATGTTCAGGTGGCTGAGATTGTGATAGAGAAAGCAAAACGGCTTGTGGAGCACAAAAGAGATGTGGTGATACTTTTAGACAGCATAACAAGACTTGCAAGGGCATACAATACGGTTGTACCATCAAGTGGCAAGATTTTGTCAGGTGGTATAGATGCATCGGCAATGCAGAAACCAAGAAGGTTTTTTGGTGCAGCAAAAAACATTGAGGAAGGCGGCAGCCTGACAATAGTTGCAACAGCCCTGATAGACACAGGGAGCAGGATGGACGAGGTAATATTTGAAGAGTTTAAAGGAACAGGGAACATGGAAATATACCTTGACAGGAAACTTGCGGAGAAGAGAGTGTTTCCTGCTATCGATATAAATAAGTCTGGCACAAGAAAGGAAGAGCTATTGCTGGACAACGGAGATCTGTCGAGGATGTGGCTGCTGAGGAAGGTATTGCAACCCATGAATCCAGTAGAAGCCATGGAGTTTTTGTTAGAAAAGCTGGCGGACGCCGACTCTAATAAAGATTTTCTATATTCTATGAGCAAAGGAGGATAGAATGAAGAAAGGGATACACCCGGTATTAAAGAAGACAACCGTGAAATGCGCATGCGGGGGCACATTTGAGACTTTATCGGCGAAAGAGAAGATCAACGTTGAAATATGTGCAAAATGTCACCCGATTTTTACAGGCAAGGAAAAACGCTTAGACTCTGCAGGACAGGTAGAGAAGTTTGAAAAGAGGTATGGAAAGAAGAGCAAGTGATGTTTGAGAAGCTAGAGGAAACAGAAAAAAGGTACGATGAAATCGAAGAGGAAATGGCAAGGCCAGAATCCATGGCAAACCTTGAGGTGTATAAAAAGTTAGCAAAAGAGCGCACAGATTTAAGGGAAATTGTAGACCTTTACAGGAAATGGAAAAGAAAGAGGGAAGAGGCGGGAAAAACGTTCGAGATGCTCAAGTCCGAGACAGAAGAAGAGATAAAGGAATTAGTACGGGAAGAGTCTGCGATTTTAGAGGAACAGAAAGCAAAACTCGAGGCATCGTTAAGAGAGAAACTTCTCAAGAAACACGAAAAACAGGCAAACAGCATGTTCCTGGAAATAAGAGCAGGAACAGGAGGCGGGGAAGCAGCCCTGTTTGCAAGAGACCTTTTGACCATGTATATGAAGTATGCTGAGAGGATGAGATGGAAAACAGAGCTGATCGGAGCAAGCACCTCAGACCTTGGGGGCCTCAAAGAGGCAATAATGGTTGTAGAGGGGAAGGATACATACAACCTGCTGAGGCATGAAAGCGGGGTTCACAGGGTTCAGAGGGTGCCCCTCACAGAGGCACAGGGGAGGATACATACATCTACCGCAACTGTAGCGGTTTTACCTGAACCTGAAGAGCGGGAGTTGAATATAAGCCCCGAGGAGCTTAGAATAGACGTGTTCAGATCGAGTGGTCCAGGAGGCCAGCACGTAAACACAACCGATTCTGCGGTGAGAGTTACACACATACCAACGGGCATGGTTGTTACCTGCCAGGACGAGAAGTCACAACACAAGAACAAATCAAAGGCAATCAGGGTATTGAGGGCAAGGCTAAAGGAAAAAATGGAAAACGAGAAGGAACAAGAAATATCAGAGGAGAGGAGAAAGCAGGTAGGAACAGGCGAACGAAGCGAACGCATAAGAACGTATAACTTTCCACAGGGAAGGGTAACCGAACACCGGATCGGCCTTACACTGTATAAATTACAAAATATTTTGAATGGGGACCTCGACGACATTATCGTTCCGTTAACAGCCCACTTTCAATCAGAAGCCTTAAAAAAAGGGTAAACCACCTTTGCAAATTCGGGATATAATTTCGGAAACGAAAGACATAGGAAAACTGGATTTGATCAATATCATCTCCTTTACGCTTTCTATGAGAAAAGAAGAAATACTCATGAATGTAGAGAGAGAAATAGAGAACGAGCAACTTGCCCATATAAAAAACCTTGTGAAGGACAGGATGAGAGGAAAACCGCTTTCATACATAACAAAGAGCAAAGAATTCTTTTCCGAGCCTTTTTTTGTGGATGAGCGGGTTCTTATACCCCGACCAGAGACGGAATTGCTCGTTGAGGAAGCATTGCAAATATTAACAAAGAAACCTCATATATCCCACATACTTGATATGGGTACAGGTTCGGGCGCCATAGGCATTGCCATATCCAAAAGGACAGGGACACACATTGTATGCGTGGATATTTCTATGGAGGCGCTATCTGTAGCGAGAAAAAACGCATTTTTATTACAGGCATCAGGCAGCATACACTTTGTATGTTCAGACTTATTCAGAGGCATAAAGAGAGGCAGGAAGTTTGATATGGTTCTGGCAAACCTCCCCTATGTGTCTCATGAGGAGTGGGATGGTGTAATGGTAGAGGTGAGGGATTTTGAACCGAAGATTGCCCTCTACGGAGGGGTGGGCGGAACAGAGGTATATGAGAGATTTGCGAGAGAAATACCCCACTATTTGGAAAAGGACGGTTACGTTATTTGTGAAGTAGGGGGCGACACCCAAGGAAAGAAGATTAAAGGCATGTTAGAAACAATCGGACTTACGGTAGTTGTAAAAAAGGATCTTTCTGATAGAGTAAGGATGCTTACAGGCCATGGATAAGTTTGTCATAGAAGGCGGGGAAAGACTTAAAGGAACGGTCAGGATTAGCGGGTCAAAGAATGCGGCACTCCCGCTCCTCGCAGCAACAATCCTGCACAAAGGTGTATATAACATAGGGAATGTCCCCAGGTTAAGAGATGTTACGACAATGGCAAGGCTTATCGGCGTGTTAGGCGGTAGCGTTGAATGGGTGAATGACCAGACCCTACGCGTAGATTCAAGGAATGTTGAAAATTATATAGCCCCCTATGAACTTGTGAAAGAAATGCGGGCATCGGTGCTCGTACTCGGTTCCCTTGTGGGAGGCCTCAGGAAGGCAACGGTTTCATACCCTGGAGGATGTGCAATAGGGGAAAGGCCTATAAACCTACATTTAAAAGGACTTTCTGCCCTTGGTTGTGAAGTGAAGATAAGGGAAGGGTATGTTGATGTGGTGGCCAAGAATCTGAGGGGTTCAAAGGTATACTTCGATACAACTACGGTAGGCGGAACAGAAAATATTTTGATGGCGGCCGTGGTGGCGAAAGGCGAAACAACGATATATAATGCTGCCAGGGAGCCAGAAGTAGTTGACCTTGCGTGCATGTTAAAACGTATGGGGGCAAAGATAGAAGGCGAAGGAACGGGGGTTATCAGAATAAAAGGCGTTGACTCCCTTACGCCCTGTGATTACGAGGTGATACCCGACAGAATTGAAACAGGCACATTCCTTGTAGCCTGTGGGATTACGAGAGGAAATATTACCATAGAGGGTTGTATCCCCTCTCATGTGAAGGCCGTTACTGATAAACTAAAGGAAGCAGGGATGGACATTGTAGAAGATCAGAACACCATAAAAGCATCCATGTTCAATAAAAGACCGATATCGGTAGACGTAAAAACCATTCCATACCCTGGTTTTCCTACAGACATGCAGGCCCAGATTATGGCTCTTATGACTATTGCAAAAGGGGTGAGCGCAACAACAGAGACCATATTTGAGAACAGGATGATGCATGTGGCGGAACTGAGAAGAATGGGTGCCGATATAAAGGTTATCGGCAATACTGCTATAGTGAAGGGCGTTAAAGTGCTCTCAGGCGCAAAGGTTATGGCAAGCGATTTACGGGCAAGCGCATCCCTGATCATTGCGGGACTTGCTGCCTATGGCATTACAGAGGTTTCAAGGATCTACCATGTGGATAGAGGTTACGAGTCGATAGAGAAAAAACTTCGGGAACTCGGTGCAAAGATAGTGAGGAGGAAGGATGAAAACATGGGATCTTGAGAGAGAATACGACAGGTTCATCGCTTTTATCACTGGTGGGAGAGAAAAAAGACGGCACAACATTGGATTGGCTGTAGAAGATATAAAAAACAACCTTCTGTCGAGGGGAGAAAGGGCATTAGTCGAGTTTTCGAAGAAGTGGGACGGATGGGAAAAGGACTACCCGTTAAAGCTGACGGGAAAGGAGATACGTGAACGTGCATCTCTGGTAGGCAAAAAAGACCTGACGGTGCTTAAGGGGATGATAAGAAATGTGACATCTTATCACAGGCAGCAGGGGGGACACAAAAGGACATACAGAAGAAAGGGCCTTCTGGTCAGGGAAGAGTTTGTGCCTGTTGAAAGGGCGCTGGTCTATGTACCGGGAGGAACAGCACCCTACCCTTCTTCGCTGATAATGGGGGTTGTGCCTGCACAACTTGCTGGCGTAAAAAAGATATTCGTTGCAACACCAGCCAAGAACGGGGCAATAAACCCTTACATACTGGCGAGCTGCATGCTGCTTGGGATAAATGACGTGTATAGAATAGGCGGGGCACAGGCGATATATGCCTTTTCCTATGGGATTGGCAGCATACCAAAGGCAGACATGATTGTGGGGCCGGGAAATGCTTACGTAGAAGAGGCAAAAAGAGATGTCTATGGGCAGGTTGGCATAGACATGTTGGCAGGCCCAACAGAATTGATCATCCTCTGCACCGAATCGTTTTCTCCCAAAACGCTTGCATGGGACATGTTTTCCCAGGCAGAGCACGACGAGATGGCAATGGTAGGGTTATTTTCCCCTTCCAAAGACCATCTGTACGATATTCTAAAGAGCATAGAGAAACTTATCTGCCTGAATGAGAGAAAACATGTGGTAGAGAAAGCATTGAGGAATAATGGCTTCATGGTATACTACAACAATGTAGACAAAGCAATTGAGGCGATAAACACGATTGCCCCTGAGCACATGGAGTTGATAGGGGATGAAGGAAAAGCAAAAAAGATACTGTATCCGGGCATAGTCTATCTTGGCCCTCATACCGCCGTAGCCATGGGGGATTACTATATCGGCACAAATCATGTGCTGCCCACAGCGGGCGCAGGAAGATTTTCAGGAGGACTTTCCGTTGATAGGTTTACAAAAAGGAAGGTTTTGGTTAAAATAGATAAGCAGTTCCTGAATAAGTATGGTGGCAACGCGATAAGGCTTTCTGAAATAGAAGGTTTTTTTGCTCACGGAGAAGCGATAAAGGCGAGAAAGGAGTTATAGGATGAAATTAAAAATCGGGCTACCCAAAGGAAGCTTGCAGGAGAGCACGTTTAAACTTTTTAAGAACGCAGGTTTTAATATAAAGCTCCTTGAAAGGTCTTATGTGCCTGTGATAGACGACCCGGAACTCGAAGGGCTTGTTATCAGAGCACAGGAGATGGCCAGGTATGTAGAGAACGGGATCCTCGATATGGGGATTACCGGGTGGGATTGGGTGCTCGAACAGGATGCAAAAGTAATCGAGCTCGTGAGGTTAAGGTACGGCAAGGTAGGCTTTAGGGGGGTCAAATGGGTTGTAGCGGTACCAGTAGACTCGCCCATAAAAGGATTAGAAGACTTAAAAGGGAAAAAGATTGCCACAGAGCTTGTCGGGTATACCAAGAGGTACCTTAAGAAAAAAGGCGTGGATGCTACAATTGAATTTTCATGGGGTGCAACGGAAGTCAAGCCCCCTCTGCTGGCCGATGCCATTGTAGAGGTGACAGAGACAGGCGCCTCACTGAAAGCCAACGGTTTGAGGATTGTAGATACGATTCTTGAATCCGAGACAGTGCTGATAGCAAACAAGATCTCCTGGAAAGACGAGTGGAAAAGAAGGAAGATGGAGAATATCACGATATTGTTAAAGGGTGCATTGCTTGCAGAGGAAAAGGTGGGGCTGAAGATGAATGTGCCGAGAAACAGGTTAGAAAAGGTGACGAGCATACTCCCTTCCCTTCATACGCCCACAGTTTCCAACCTTTCTGACAAAGGCTGGGTTGCCATAGAGGTCATTATAGATGAGAAAACAGTCAGGGATATTATACCTGACCTTAAAAGAGCAGGCGCACAGGGTATAGTAGAGTATCCTTTAAGCAAGGTGATACCATAGGGGGGTATATGGACAGAAAATCAAAGGTGGAAAGAAAAACAAAGGAAACAACCATAACAGTAAAGCTGGCACTGGATGGCAACGGGACCTACAACGTGTCAACGGGCATCCCATTTTTTGACCATATGCTGGAGTTGTTTTCCAAGCACGGGTTTTTTAACCTGGAGGTTAAGGCAAAGGGAGATATAGACGTAGACCATCACCACACCATAGAGGATGTAGGTATTGCGATGGGGAAGGGGCTGAAAGAAGCATTGGCTAATTTTGAAGGGATAAAGCGCTATGGTTATGTCGTTATTCCCATGGATGAAGCCCTCTGTATGCTGGCGATCGATATAGGCGGAAGACCTAATTTTGTATTGAAAGGGCGATTACACGGCAAAATAGGCACCCTTGACGTGGAGGTTATAAAGGAATTTTTTAAAGGGTTTGTGAACGAAGCAAAATGCTCTTTACACATAAACATCATGTATGGAGAGAATTTGCACCACAGGGTGGAGGCGATATTTAAGGCCTTTGGAAAAGCACTGAGAGAGGCTGTAACGAAAGACAAACAGATAAAAGGGGCCCTTTCAACCAAAGGAATGCTATGATAGCGATTGTAGATTATGGCATGGGAAACCTAAAGAGTGTGACGAACGCCTTCAGGAAACTTGGCGCGGACGCGATGATTACCAGGGATAAGAAGGCAATAGAAACATCAAAAGCTATTGTTCTGCCTGGCGTCGGGGCATTTGGCAAGTGTATAGAAAACCTGAAAAAATTAGATTTATTGGATTTTTTACACGGTTTAATCCTGAACAATAAGCTCTATCTCGGTATATGTCTCGGTATGCAGATACTTTTTGAAACAAGCGAAGAAGCGCCTGGCGTGAAAGGCATGGGATTTGTGAAAGGTACTGTGCCAAGATTTAAAGGCAATATCAAGGTACCCCACATGGGGTGGAACAGCATACAGATTATAAAAGATGGCGGAATCTTTAAAGGCATAAAAGATGGGGAGTACTTTTACTTTGTCCATTCATACTTCTGCCTACCTGAAGAGCGTGATGTAATCGCTACAAAAACAATATATGGGACAGAATTTGCTTCCTCTATACAAAAAGGGTGTGTATTTGCATGTCAATTTCATCCGGAAAAGAGTCAGAAGGTTGGGCTCAGGTTGCTTCAGAATTTCATACAACAAGCTACATAGCATCGCATTAAACATTTCTCTGTCAGACCTGTAAATTTTACTTGAAAAAATATAAAGGTGGTAATGTAAAGCAGAGAGCGCCAAAAGAATAGGTTTTATTGAAACGGCGGCATTGTGTGTGGCAAACAGTGTATGCACACTAACAATAAATTAAAGGGGAGGCATTATGGATAACAAATTTCCCAACGCAATTCCACCATTAGGCAGTAGTCATCAAATAAGGCATTGATGACTACTGCATGTGTGGCTCCACCATGACTTTTAAATGGACAAAACTTAAACGTACCTGCGATAATCCCAAGTGTAAAGCTCAGACAGTTTGGAAAAAAACAAGGATAAATAGAAAGACACAACTTATTCAATATTTCAAAATCGTCTTTCACTGAATTAAATGCGAGAGAGGGGACTTGAACCCCTATGGAGTAACCCGCTGGATCCTAAGTCCAGTGCGTCTGCCAGTTCCGCCACTCTCGCGTACCTAATATTAAAGGATTTATCCCACAATTGTCAAACCTCCACACCGTAAAGACGGTTATCGGCAGATTATGTGAAGCCTTTAATGGATGTTTTTAAGGGTAGGAGTAATGCTACGCATTCTTGTGCCCCTACCCGTTTCCATATAACAATATCGTTCGCAGGTTCTGAAAAGTATATGTTAAGGCGTAATGAGTTCAGGGTCAGAGACCACACCAAGGTTGCGGAATCTCCCTTGCTTCACGATTTGAACCTGAACATCCTTTACCACCTCGCCTTCAGGGGTAAACCTCTTTATCTCGCCAGTAAGTCCATTAAAGTTTTTGATAGTAGCAATCGCATTGCGTATATCAGGGCCCTTCACGCTCTTCGCACGTTTAATGGCATCACAGATAATCATGAAGGCATCATAGGCCGACGCACCCACCATGTCCGGTTGAATTTTATATTGCTTTTCATAGGTGTTGAGAAATTTCTTCACCGCAGGCCTCTTGTCATCACGGTTTAAATTGGTCACGATGACAAACCCTTCAGCCGATGGCCCGGCAATCTCTAAAAACTTAGGCGAATCAGCACCTTCCTCACCCAGAATATGGGCGGTTATACCCATTTCCCGGGCTTGTTTTACCACGGGTCCTGTCTGGAAATAGTATCCACTCGAAAAGATAAGGTCAGGGACATCCTGTTTTATCTTTGACAAATAGGCTTTAAAATCTTTTTCCTGCATTGGGTAAGCCTGTTGGGACACAATGGTGGCAACACCCTTTGCATATTTCTCCATATAGTATTTAAACCCCTCAGCGAGGGTGCGACCGAAGTCGTTATCGCTCACGAGCAGGGCAATCTTTTTGGCCTTTAATATTTTAACAGCCACATAAGCTGCAGCTTTACCTTCGACCATCCCGAGAAAGCCGTTTCTGAAATTGTAATTACCGGCCTTAGTGATATCAGGGTGGACTGCATAGGCAGCAACCGCTGGTATCTTCTCCTCCTGGAAAATCGGCGCAACAGCCCTGCTGGGTGTGGAGTAGGAGCCAGCCACCACAGCTACCACCTTATCCTGTTCAATCAGTTTCCGCGCTAGGGCGACCGCATCCTTGGCGTCAGCACGGTCATCATAGGTTACCAGTTCCACCTTCTTGCCAAGTAACCCACCTTCAGCATTCACCCGTTCCACAGCCAGCTTGACCGAATTGTGGACGCTCAGCCCGTCCGCAGCGGCAGCACCAGTTAGAGGAGCCAAAAGGCCAATTTTTATCGTGTCTGCTGCCCCCCCAGTTCCTGCAACAAAAATGCACGCCATCACTATAAACAACAAAATTGTAATGTACTTCATATCTCATACCTCCTATCCAGTATTTTTTGTTGGTTCAAACGTTTCCAACCTTTTTATTTAATGTCCCAGATACACCTCCTTTACCCTTGGATTGTCCATCAGTTCCTTGGCATCGCCATGGAGGACACAGGTCCCTGTTTCAAGCACATATCCCCGCGCAGAGATATTGAGCGAAGCAAAAGCATTTTGTTCTACTAAAAGTATAGTAAGACCATGTCCCCTGTTCAGTTGCTCAAGGACACCGAACACTTGCTCCACAAGCTTAGGCATGAGCCCCATGGAGACCTCATCTACGAGGAGGAGCTCAGGGTCAGAAATCAAGGCACGGGCGATGGATAATTGCTGCTGTTCCCCGCCAGAAAGCGTACTTCCAATCTGGTTATGCCTTTCTTTCAATATAGGAAAAACCTCATACAACCAGGATACGCGTTCATCTATAGGGAGCTTATTCTTGAGGCCATACACGCCGGTCATGAGATTCTCGTATACAGTAAGACGGGGAAACACACGGGAACGTTCGGGTACTATTCGAATCCCTATCCTTGCACGCTGGTGGACGGGCATTGTGGTAATATCCTGACCCTTAAAGTAAATAGCCCCTTTTTGAGGGGGAAAAATACCCATCACGCTATTTAAAATAGAGGTCTTACCGGCCCCATTGGCACCGATAATAGAAACAAGCTCACCCCTTTCCAGACAGAAGCTCACGCCACAGATCGCCTGAATATCACCATAGGAAATGTGGATGTCCTTCACCTCAAGCAGCATAGGTAATTCCCTTCCTGCCAAGATAGGCTTCGATAACCTGCTCGTTCTGCTGGATAATGCTCGGCGGACCTTCAGCAATCTTCTGACCATGGTCCAGAACAACGATGCGCTCGCAAAGACCCATTGCTACGCGCATGTTATGCTCAATCAGGATGACCGTGCGGCCATCCCCCCTTATTTTTTGGATCAAAGCCTCAAGATGTAAAATCTCTTCATGGCGGAGTCCGGAAAATGACTCATCCAGGAGGAGGAGCGTATGCCCTACTACTAAAGCTCTTGCAATCTCAAGACGCCTTAAGTTTCCCAGTGGCAAAAGGCCTGCCTTCCTATGGGCAAGTTCGGTCAGCCCAACCTTTTCAAGAACCTCCATAGCTGCCTTGATCTCGGATTGTGAACCCCAGGATCCCCAGACTTTTGAGAGGTGTCCGTACCTTGTAATACCACGGGCTACCAGCAAGTTCTGAAGGACCGTTAGCGTCGCAAAGGGTCTAACAATCTGAAATGTCCTTCCTATCCCCTTGCGGGCCACGAGATGGGGTGGAAGCCCGTCTATCCGATCATTATGGAAATAGACCTTACCTGCTGTTGGCTGGTAAATTCCGGAGATCAAGTTGAAGAGCACTGTTTTCCCGGCACCGTTCGGCCCCAGGATCCCGAGAATCTCGCCGGGAAACACATCAAAATCTACCCCGTCTACCGCCTTAAGCCCGCCAAAACACTTGGAAACCCCTTTTGTTGAGAGGAGTGGCTGGATCATGCCCTTCCTCCTTTCAATATTGGTGCAAGTATGCGGCGAACAACACTCCCTTCTCCTAAAATCCCACCTGGCTGGAAACGAATCATAAGAAGGAGCAAAAGGGTATAGAAAAAAATCCGATAGTCCACCAGGGGCCGGAAGACCTCAGGGAGCACCCCCAGTATCAACGTGCCGACCACAGGACCCCAGAGAGTTCCCATGCCTCCCAGTACGAGCATGCTGAGAAAGGCGACAGAGACAGGAAAGGAGAAGTCGCCTGCACTGATAAATTGCATATAGTGGGCATAGAGAGAGCCACCAAGCCCAGCCATTGCCGTTCCAATCACGAAGGCAAGGAGTTTAAAACGAACAGGCGAGATCCCCATGGTAGAGGCGGCAGTTTCCTCTTCCCGGATTGCATAGCAAGCGAGGCTTGCCCAACTCCTTGTGAACCACCAGCAGATGAATAGGACAACGATGAGAAACCCCAGACACAGCAAGAAAAAGGTGATACCCTTTAATTTTATCCCAAAAAGCACAATCCGTGGAATGCCACCGATACCAAGGGCACCGCCGAAAAACTGGACATAACGGAACACCGCTTCCACGATAAAGTTAATCCCGATTGTGGTAATGGCTAAAAAGTCTTCCCTCACCCGGATACTGGGTAGACCGAGCAGAAGGCCTATGAAGCCGCTCATTCCAATTACCAGAGGTAATGCTGTCCAGAAGGAAAACCCTGCTTTTGTGGTGAGTATGGCGGCACTGTATGCGCCGATACCGAAAAAGGCTGCATGCCCTAAGGATATCTGACCAGCATAACCAACAATCACATTGAGGCCACATACGGCAATTGCCTGAATTACAATGATTGTGCCAATCGTAATGACGTAAGAACTCAATGCATCTCTCCTTAACGTGAAGATCCCAGCAATCCTTCAGAACGCCACATGAGGACCCCTATCATGGCAATAAAGGCTAAGGCATCCCTTGGAAGCGGGATATTCGCATAGCCGATGAGAAGGGTTTCAGCAGTACCTAAAAGCATAGAAGCGATCACCGCACCAGGTACTGAACCTAAACCTCCAACGACAATCAGGGCCAAAGTTTTATAAGCCGGCACTGTTCCCATCGTTGGATAGACCTGGTTATAATAAATACCTACAAGCATCCCGGCTATAGCTGCAATAGCTGAGCCCATTACAAAGGTGAGTGTTATAATGACATGACTGTTAATGCCCATAGCGCCTGAAATGGATATGTCCTGGGATGTTGCCCGCATAGCAAGCCCCAGCTCCGTATGGGTAGTGATATACCAGAGCACCAGAAGGACAGCAGCAGTAATGGAGTACACAGCAATTAACGTGGATGAGATTTGTATACCACCCAGATAGACATCGGGGAAAGGAAGTTTTGCGGGAAAGGTGAGGATGTAGGGTCCTGCCACCAGTCTGCATACTTCTTCAATGGAAAGCATCACGGCGATACTCCCGATCAACGGTACGTAGGGGGGATATTTCATCAAAGGGAAGTACACAAACCTTTCGATCATCACCCCCAACAACGCACAGCAAGCCATGGAACCCAAAAAAGCAACAATCAGGCTCCCGGTCAACTGGAAGAGGAAAAGGCCCGCATAAGCCCCGATTGTAAAAACCGCAGCATGAGCCACATGGAGGATTCTCATGATCCCGTAAACAAGTGCCAGCCCAAGGGTCACGAGGGCATAGATAGAGCCCATAGCGATACCGTTTAACAACTGTTCTATAAACAAACGCATACCTATAACACTCGAGCCTGTTTCTCGATAATGGATAATGCCACAGATGAAATGTCCCTCTCCTTTTCGATAGCCTCTTTTTCCAGGAGTTCTACCTGTTTTGCTATTTCATCCCTGAAAGTCATATCCTTGATAGACATGAGGTTGATCCTCACATTATAAAGTGCTCCAATTACTGCAGACCTTGCCATAAGGGCTGCAACCACTGTATCTGTCACAGCACTGCTGTTGCCTTCCCTGACGGCAGTCCCGGCAAGCGTTAAAAGACCTACCCCTGTCTCTGCAACAGAGAGGGGTACACGAGTTGCCTGTGTCAAAGCATCCTGAACCTCTTTTTGGCGAACACTTTTTTCCTGAGCCGAGCCTTTCGGCATCCGACAAGCCTTCATCACTTGAGCAAATGACAGGGTATCCTTATCGACATCCTCAATCAGCTTCGTTCTTAAGCGGGATGCCGCCTCGATCAGTGTAGACAGCTTTTCATCCAGCGCAGTATCGTTTGTTTTACCCACCGTCAACCGTGCAACCATCTCTAATAGGCCTGCTGAGAGGGCAGCACACAGAGCAGACACGCTGCCACCACCAGGTACTGGTTGATCCGATGCTACCTGTTCCAAAAACTTTTTTACTGTTAGGTCTGTGAGCATACTCTCCGTTGTCTTTAGTTTACCGACCTGTCGAAAACAATCTCCCCTCTTTTAATGGTTTTTTCCACGCTGTTGACGCCAATGTGATACGGGATGTACAGGTAAGACGGGAATTCCAATACCACCACATCGCCTGCTTTTCCCACATCCAGACTCCCGATGGTATCTGACCGTCCAAGGGCAGCAGCGGCATTTAAAGTATAGGCAGTAACAGTCTCTTCAGGTGTCATGCCCATATAGAGAGTTGCTAATGCAAACATCAGAGGAATAGACTCTGAATAACAACTCCCCGGGTTGAAATCTGTTGCCAGTGCCACTGCACACCCATTATCGATCATGAAGCGGGCTCGTGCATATGGTTCTTTCAAACTGAATGCTGTGCCCGGAAGCAACGTTGCAACCACACCGGCCCTCGCTATTTCCTGTATCCCTTTGTCTGAAGCATAGAGGAGGTGGTCTGCAGACAGGGCCCCCAATTCGGCTGCCAGTTCTGCCCCCCCAAGGGGGGCCATCTCGTCTGCATGGAGTTTTAATTTCAATCCCAAGAATTTTGCATGTTCTAACAACCGCTTAGACTGCTCAACGGAAAAGACCCCCTTTTCACAGAAGACATCGCAGATCTCAGCGAGTTTCCATTTAGAGATGTCCGGGAGAACTTCAGAAATCAGGTATTCAATGAACCCGTCCGGGTTATACCGATATGCTTCTGGCACAGCATGCGCCCCCAAAAAGGTTCTCACAATATCAACAGGGTGTGAGGCGTCAAGCTCTTTCATCACTTCTAACTGCTTGATCTCCGTATCATGGTCCAATCCATACCCGCTCTTTCCCTCGACAGTGGTTACCCCAAAAGACAGCATCGAGTCTAACCGTTTTTTCCCGCATTCTATCAAATCATTCTTTGTCGCCCTGCGGGTTGCCTCAACGGTACTCAAAATGCCCCCGCCCCGTTTCATAATATCCATATAACTATCGCCACGGAGCCGCCAGGAAAATTCTTCTGCGCGGTATCCCCCGAAGACGAAATGGGTATGGGCATCAATGAAACCAGGAAGAACTGCCTTGCCCGAGGCATCAACCAAATCGAAGCGGGAAGCGTTGAGTCCGGATAAAGCCTCCTCAGTCTTTCCTGTCTTGGTAATAATGCCTTTTTCGATCACAATGGCACCGTCATGGATAACCTGGAGGTCAGACATCTCTTGCCCCTTCTTTGCCTTAAAGCCACTACAGGTTACCAGTTCCGCTGCATTCTTAATAATAAGGTTTCCATTCACTTGTATCTCGCCTTATTGTGTTTCAAACCCTATAAGATGGGTTCTCAATCCGTAGTGTTTGCCCTGACCAAGCCTATTCTCACTCCATAATCCTCGCTTCCAGAACCTGTGCAATGCTGAAATTTTCCAATCCCATGTAATATGATGCGGTATCAACTAATGCCGCCATAGGAACGAGGCCAACAATTTCGCTTCCTACCACATTGACACCGTATCGTTTTGCCTCTATCCTGACAAGCTCAAAGGCTCTGTAGAGCGGGGTTTTTGTGAAATCTGTCATATTCATGGAGACCTGGGTGATACCCCTCTCTTTTAGGGAAATGCCGATAGCTTTACAGAACGAAAGCCCTCCGCTTATATGCCTCACACTTTTCGCTATGGCATTTGCAATCTCTATGTTGTCCGTATCGAGGTTCACATTGAAGGCAACGAGGGGCATCCTTGCGCCAATCGCAACTACACCCGCTGTAGGGTGTATCTTTGCCTCCCCGAAATCTGGCTTCCACTCGGGGGACTTGAGCTTCTTTGGCATTCCTTCAAACTGGCCCTTGCGGATATTGGCTAAATCCTGCCTCGCAGGATCAGCAGCGGAAGCCTCATATAAAAAAACAGGGAGCCGGTATTTTTCATACACTGATTTTGCCACCACCTTCGAGAGCTCGATAGCCTCTTCCATGGTAGCATTTTTCACAGGAATGAAGGGAATTACATCGACTGCACCCATCCGTGGATGCTGACCTTGATGGGAGCGCATATCAATGAGCTCAATAGCAACCCCAACAGCCACTATAACCGCATCCTTGAGCGCCTCCGGTTCGCCGGCAGCAGTAACAACCAAACGGTTATGGTCTGCATCTTTTTGATAATCTAATAGTTTTACCCCCTCTCTTTCCCGAAAGGATGCGACAATTTGTTCGATTTTATCTCCATCTCTCCCTTCGCTGAAATTTGGCACACATTCGACAATCTTTTTCATCCTATACCCTCTCTCAAAATACCAATTTTCGTGCGAGAAAGCTTTCCCTCGCTCGACCAAGGGTCTTACGCTAACCCCGCAGAAAAGGCTTTATCCACAAGCTGTGTAAGCATATCCCCGTCTGTAAAATAGGGAAGGGTAATGTGGTCAAAACCTTTGTTCGTCTCGTTAAACCGTATGCTCGTCTCAACGGATTGAACATTGCGTGCCCAGGCTCTCCTTGCTACACCGCCCATGACATCCCAGGGAATGGCCTGGCGGATAATCTGGTCAACCCTATGGCTTCCGTCCAGCACAAGGCCAAAGCCGCCGTTGATCGCTTTTCCGATCCCCACACCACCACCGTTGTGAAGCGCAACAAGGCTCATTCCACGGGCAGCATTGCCGGCAAAACACTGACTCGCCATATCTGCCATAATGTTGCTCCCATCTTTGATATTTGCCGTCTCCCTGAAAGGTGAATCTGTACCCCCAGTGTCATGGTGATCCCGCCCTAACATCACAGGGCCGACTTCGCCATTCCTGATCATCTCGTTGAATTTGAGGGCAATCTTCACCCTCCCCCCTGCATCTTGGTACAGAATCCTTGCCTGTGTTCCGACCACGAGGTTATTCTTAGCTGCATCCCTGATCCATGCATGGTTGTCCCTGTCTTGGAATCGCCTTCCCGGGTCAATACAGGACATAGCTGCCATATCTGTCTTTAAAAGGTCTTCGGGCTTTCCGCTCAAACAGACCCACCGGAAAGGGCCGTACCCTAAGTCAAAAAGGAGTGGTCCCATGATGTCTTCCACGTAGGACGGGAAGATAAACCCATTTCTCGGGTCTTTACCGTTTTTGCATATTTCAGCTATCCCTGCATCATAAACCGCCTTCAAAAAGCTGTTCCCGTAATCAAAGAAATAGACCCCCCGCTCCACAAGGATTTTGATGAGGGCATAATGTCTATGAAGCGATCTATCCACATACTCCTTAAATGTCGTATGATCCGTTTTTAAAAGTTCTGTACGCTCTTCAAAGGTTAACCCCTGGGGACAATATCCCCCTTCATACACCGCATGACAGGAAGTCTGGTCTGACAATAGGTCAATTTCTACATGGTTTTCTACTGCATGCTCAAGGAGGTCCACGACATTTCCGTAAAAAGCAATAGATGCCTTCTTCTTTTCCTGCTGAAAAGCTTTTGCTATATGGAAAGCTTCTTCCGGCGAACCTACAACATGGCTTACCCAACCCTGAGCATGTCTGGTCTGGATCCTCGAAGGGTCTACCTCAGCAATGATGCCAACACCATTTGCGATTTCCACAGCTTTTCCCTGAGCACCGCTCATGCCGCCCAAACCAGAAGATACAAAGAGGTGTCCTCTCATATCAGCGTCATTGGGAAGGTTGAGTTTTAATCTTATTGCATTGAGGACTGTGCTGTAGGTTCCATGAACGATCCCCTGTGAACCGATATACATCCACCCACCTGCAGTCATCTGACCGTAGTTTGCCACCCCTAATGCAGCAGCCCTATGCCAGTTTTCCTGATCATCAAAACACCCTACCATCAGGGCATTTGTGATGATAACCCGTGGTGCATTGGGGTGTGACCTGAAAAGTCCAAGGGGATGTCCCGACTCGACAACGAGGGTTTGATCTTGGATTAATACTTGGAGGTATGCCTTGATAAGGCGGTATTGCATCCAGTTCTGGAAAACCTGCCCTGTTTCTCCATAGGTAACCAATTCAAAGGGATAGAGGGCAACATCAAAATCGAGATTGTTGTCTACCATCACCTGAAAGGCCTTTCCCTCTAAGCAGTTACCAGGATAGGTATCGATAGGATTTCCCTTGATTGCGCCTTGTGGCCTGAAGCGGTAAGCATAGACACGTCCCATTGTGAGAAGTTCGTTAAGAAACTCCGGTGCAAGCGTTGCATGCCATTTCTCTGGCACATATCGAAGGGCATTTTTCAGGGCAAGCACTGTCTCTTCCTGGGTGAGGGTAAAATGTCTTTTCGGTGCCCTCCTGATGCCTTCCAAGAACCGAGGCATTGGAGGCAATGTTTTGACTACCCCATCCAACCTGATAGCCATTGCCCTTGAAATATCATCGTTTGTAATCATATAATCACCCCCTTTATAAAATAGGAATGATGTTTCCTTTTGCCGTTAAATATTCCGATACTGCAATAACCCCAGCAACCTACAATTGTAACTCTGAAAAAACATTGAATACAATATTTTTTTCTCGATGTCCACTTGGCCAATAAAGAGAATTCTTCACAATGGATTTTGAAACCAGCTTCTTTTATTGTTACTCTTCATAGCCTATAACTTAATTCCTCACATACTGTTTCAGAAATGCTAGGTCATTCTCTGTGAACCCTTTCCAGGCAAAGGGAAAGAGGACATTATTCTGATATATCGCATCTTTTGCGATAGGATAGCGTGCAAAGGATTGATATTTCTCAAATATCGGGGTATGCGGTATCGGAGTATATTCTGCAATATGGGTTTGTACACCAAAGGGGGAGAGGTAATCTATTGTATTTTTCACGCTTTCCCACTTCTGGAATGGAAGACCTGCCAGTATGTACACATGTACCATATCCATAGGAAGACCAGCTTGCGATAGAATGCTCAATGCCTTTTCAAAACTTTTTATATTGACCTTCCCGCCTGTTGATTGTTGTATCAGCGGATCGATCGTCTCGAGGCCAATCCTCACCTCTTTAAACCCTGCATCTAAAAAAAGATGGGCCAATTCTTCGTCAACAAATGCAGCATTTATGGCATTAGGATTGTATATTTGAATTGAAAAGGGAAGGCTGGCAATGCCCCTTAAAAGGGGTTTTGCATACCGTTCTTTCTTGAATAGGAGGTTATCATCGTAAATGACATATCTCTCAACACCATAATCGTGCCAGTGTATGATTTCGTCTAAAATACTTTTTGTGTTTCTCCTCACCATGTTTGGATGCATGTAAGGCGTTGCACAATAGGTGCACTTATACACACAACCATACGATGTAAGAAGGGGGACAAAAGGTATATTGTTATACAGGTCGAAACATGGATAGGGAAGGTTTCCAAGGTCGTACACAGAGGGCTTAAAAGACAAATTAGTAGAGAAGTTTTCCTCTATAAAAGCATAGAATTTTTCTAATTCATTGTGCCTGACGATTAAATCCGCTTTATCCAGCTGGATTGTGGCGTGCTCGTAGCAGAGGGATGGATATATCCCTCCCGTTACAATTTTCGAGGACGGGAACATTTCTCTCAGTATTTCCAGTACCTCTTTAGTACCTAAATACCAATACGTCATTATGGATGTGAGGAGGATGAGGTCGGGCGCATCCATGAGGGAAAGCTCTTTAATCAATGCCTCTTTAGAAGTGCCATACCTTTTAAACTGTTTCTTTATGCCTTTTAAAGATTCAGGGTTTTGAACCTTTTCCTTTATAAAAGGAGCCCTGCCATCTTCCTTCCTTTTTTTTTCTACTGTCCTCATGCAATCTATAAGTTGAATCTCCATACCATTCTTTCGTAGTATGCTCCCCACACATAAGAGGCCAATAGGGCTTGCCCAGAAACTATAAGCGGCAAAATCATAAATATAGGGATTGACTAACAATGCTTTTAAGGGTTTCACGTGAAACACCACATTAACTACGTTGTCTTTTTGTAACAAACATCTTGACTGTT
>CAIJOT010000051.1 GCA_903822335.1 uncultured delta proteobacterium | reverse complement strand
AGTAATCAGGGCTACCCACTTTCCAAAAGGCCAGCTTCTAAAAACCTCTTCAGAGAGGATCGCATTGAGCGTTCTACCTTCTTCGGGTCTTATCCTGAAAAGGAGGTAACAGACTAAAAGACCGCCAGCTGTTATGGCAAGAGATGTCGCCAAATATACCATCGTTCTTTTACCTGTTTGAACTTTTGGCTCCCGCATAATCTGCATACCATTCGAAACAGCCTCAATACCAGTGTATGTTCCGGCACCCATTGAAAACGCCCGCAAAAAAATGGCGAAAAGCCCAAGAGATCCAAGACTGGCAAACCCCATCTGAAAATTACCTTTAATTTCTCCCACAAGAGGTTTTACCTGACCGATGTGGCTCACAAAACCATATCCAATAAGCAACACATGGGTGACAACAAAAATTATAAAAATTGGTGCAAGGAGCATCACTGATTCCTTGACTCCTCTGAGGTTCAAGACGACAAGAAGGATAATGAGAAATCCCACAAAAAATAACTTGTACTTCTGGAAGGACAGGGGAAAGAAACTGAATATAGCATCACCGCAAGAGACAAGAGAGACCGTTATCGTTAACATGTAGTCCACGAGGAGCGCACAACCAGAAATGACCCCTGCATTCCTGCTAATGGTGTGGGTCGCTACAATGTAGCCTCCTCCTCCATGTGGAAAATGTTCAATGATTCTTGAGTATGCGTAGGAAATAATAAAAACAGTGAGTGCTGTTGCTAAAGCAATGAAGAGGGCAATATAAGTGTGGGATCCAAGCGCCTTGAAGGCTTCTTCGGGACCATATGAAGATGATGAAAGACCGTCTGCTCCAAGGCCAATCCATGCTAAAATGGGGATAAGAGACAACTTATGAAAGATTGATGGCTCATTAACATCACGTGGTGCACCGATTACTGTATGTTTAACTTTTTTAAATAGAGTCTCTTCATGTTCAGTGTTATTTTGATCCATATGTTTTTTTCTATTTTATTATGTTACATCTCAATTCGTGTTACTACACCGTGAAGTTTATGTGGTGGAAGGTCATGGAATTGCACAAAAGGTAGTGCTATTTTTTTCATAATAGAAAAAATTTTCCAGAAAGGATTTTCCGTCGCAATCTCTTCGAGCCCATAAAAAATACTCTTCTCTTCTATCCCCGTTTCTTTGAGCATTTCTTCAATATTCACTAATTCATTGTATGGAGTATCTTATCTCTTATTATGCGTAAAATCAACTTTTTGTTTACTTCAATTAGGATATTATCAAATAAATTTTATTTGATTTTAACAAGGAAGGTATATTAGAAGATATGTTGCAGATTCATAAAAACAGATCGGAGAAGAAAATATGTCAAATGTCGGTGTAGTCGGGGTACAGTGGGGAGACGAAGGCAAAGGGAAGATTATTGATATTTTGAGCAATTTTGCAGATGTGGTAGTAAGATTTCAAGGTGGTGCAAATGCAGGGCATACAATTGTAGCTGGAGGGGAAAAGGTAATACTTCATCTCATTCCTTCAGGAATACTGCACGAAGGGAAATACTGTATTGTTGGAAATGGTGTTGTGTTAGATCCTGAAGTGTTTGAGAAAGAGGTACGGGAGCTCAAAGCGCTTGGGTATATTAAAGATGATAAAACGCTTATGGTAAGCGGTCTTGCCCATCTGATCATGCCGTATCATAAAAAGTTAGATATGTTAAAAGAGTCAAGAGGTAAAAAGAAAATAGGTACAACTGGTAGGGGTATAGGCCCTGCATATGAAGATAAGGTAAGCAGGATGGGTATAAGGGTCATCGACCTATTAGACAAGAAGGTTTTTTCAGAAAAGGTGAAACAAAACCTCGAGAATAAGAATTTTATTATAAAAAGGTATTACAAAGATGAAGGGTTCAGACCGCGTGATGTTATAAAGAGTTACGATAATTATAGAAAATTATTAAGGAAATATACCACTGATACTGTCCATTTTCTCCATAAAAGCATAGATGAGGGCAAGACCATACTCTTTGAGGGCGCTCAGGGAACATATCTTGATATTGACCATGGAACATACCCTTATGTCACGTCCTCCAATACTGTATCTGGAAACATCTCTGCCGGAGCAGGTGTTCCGCCGACATCCATTGGTTATATCCTTGGTATTTGCAAAGCCTATACAACGAGGGTAGGGGAGGGCCCTTTCCCAACGGAATTATTAGGTAAAGAAGGTGATAAAATAAGGAAAATAGGGGCTGAGTATGGTGCTACCACAGGAAGACCAAGGAGATGTGGATGGTTTGATGCAGTGATTGTAAAAAGGGCGATAAAACTTAATGGAATTAAAGGGTTATGCATTATGAAACTTGATGTCCTTGATAGCTTTGAAACAATAAAGATATGTGTTGGATATAGAATAGGCAAGAGATTGCACACAGAACCTCCTATGAGTGTGGGGGATTACTACAAGTGCGAACCTGTATATGAAGAGATGGATGGTTGGAAAGCATCAATAAAGGATTCCAAGAAATACGAAGAACTGCCATTGAATGCAAAAAAGTATCTGAAGAGGTTAGAAGAACTGCTGGGAGTTGTAATTGACATCATTTCTATGGGCCCTGAGAGGGAAAGTACAATAATCTTAAAGAACCCATTTACGAAGAGCTAAAGGAAACTTTTAAATCTGTTGACTTTGGCTTGGTATTTGGGTTTTAATAAAGGGTCTAAATTTAAATGGTGTGTATGGAGGGAGGGAAGAATGAATGCCAGCAGTTGTCGTAAGAGACGGAGAATCTTTCGAAAGTGCCTTAAAAAGATTTAAAAAGCAGTGCGAAAAGACAGGGATTCTGTCTGAAATAAAGAAGAGGGAACATTACGAAAAACCAAGCGTTAAAAGAAAGAAAAAAATACTCGCCGCAAAGAAAAGAGCTTTAAAAAAACTAAAAAGAATAGCAGATAAAGGCCTTTACTAATAATGGAATATAAATCCAAAATTGAAGGGGGTCTTAAAGAGGCACTCAAAAGCAGGGACAGCATCAGAGTATCCCTGCTCAGAATGCTCTTAGCTTCCATAAAGAATAAAGAAGTAGAAAAATTGAGGGCATTGTCTGAAGATGAGTTTTTCGCTATCGTAAAAACCTCTATAAAACAGCACCTCGAATCTATCGAAAGTTTCAAAAAAGGACAGAGGCAAGACCTCGTTGATAAAGAAGAAAAAGAGCTTGAAATGTTAAAAGAGTTCTTGCCTGCACAATTGTCTGAAGAGGAAATGTCAAGGGAAATAGATGGAGCCATTAAAGAGCTTGAGGTAAAAAGCCAGAAGGAAATGGGGAAAGTCATTAAGTTCCTCATGGAAAAGTATCCAGGGAGGATTGACGGAAAAGTGCTAAGTCAAATGGTGCTTAAAAGACTATCTTCTTTGTAGGTAGTCAAAAAGCCCTTTATGGTAGATAGGACTTT
>CAIJOT010000050.1 GCA_903822335.1 uncultured delta proteobacterium | reverse complement strand
TGGTGGCTCTAATCCAAATATATTTCCGCCGTATAAGCCAACCTCATAAAAACCCTTCTGTACACCGAGCGTTTTTTCAATTATGGAACGGTTATTGTGATCTTTACTATCTGTTATATAAGCCTGATTACAGTATATACACCTGTCATGGCATCCAAGGTGGGGGAAAAAGATTGGAATTATCATTGCAGGTTTTTAACCTGCTGTCTCCTATCTTCTGTCCTCTGCCTCCTATATTCTATCCTTGTTCGCCTCTCCTCTGCCTCGATTCTGTACTCTATTTTTTGCCTCCTGTCTTCTTTTCTTTTCCTTCTTTCTCCCATCCTTTTTCTTTTTTCATACGTCATCTGATTTCTGACTCCTTTTTCATTAATTTATTCAGCAGTTCCTTAGCGGCCTCCTGTTCTGCCTCTTTCTTATTCTTTCCGGTTCCCTTTGCCTTGAACTCTTTGCCTATATAGGCAAAAACCGTGAAACCCTCCTTTATCTTCCTTGTAAATTTGTATTTTGGGAGCATCCCCCACCGTTTCTGGGAAAATTCCTGCAGGATATTCTTGGGATTTTTTTCGTTTAACTTTTCTTCGTTGAAATATTGGAGAAAGAGGTTTTTTATGACCCTTGTTGTCTTCATTATCCCGCCGTCTAAATAAATCGCACCAATGAGGGCTTCAAACATGTTTGATAGCACTTTTGATTCTTGCGGTATGTTACTCCCTCCATTCCCATAGCACATGTGCTGTCCGAGATTGATATCTTTTGCTATTTCGGTTAACGTTTCCCTCTTGACAAGGCAGGAACGGGCATTACTCAAGAACCCTTCATGTTTGTATTTGTATTTTTTATAGAGAAGTATACTGATGATACTGTTTAATATTGCGTCTCCAAGATACTCAAGCTTTTCGTTCTCTGACTGCCGTAATTCCCTTTTTTCATTAAACCAGGAACTGTGTGTAACGGCTTGGTTTAAAAGTTCCCTATTCTTGAATATGTATTTGATTGTTTCTTCTAAAAGGGTTGGATACATAACTTCAGGGGATAGGGGGTAGCTTTAGATCATAGTAATCTAAACCCTCACCCCTATACTCTATGCGCTGAACGCTATATCTTGAAAGCCTCTTCCGTGCCAGAGTATTTTTTCCTCAGTTTTGGTTTCTCTATCTTGCCTGTAGGATTACGGGGTACCTCACCAAAGAAGATCTTTCTCGGTCTCTTATATTTCGGCAATTTCTCACAATATTTTAGTATGTCCTCTTCAGTCAGTGTCTTGCCCGGCACCACATCAATAACAACCGCTACTATTTCGCCAAGACGTTCATCGGGCAACCCTATTGCTGCAGCATCCTTTACATTGGGATTCGTATGGAAAAAATCTTCAACCTCTACAGGGAAAACGTTCTCGCCACCCGTTATGATGATGTCTTTCTTGCGGTCAACGAGCCATATGAAACCGTCTTCGTCCTGACGTGCCATATCGCCCGTGAAAAGCCAACCATTTACAAGGGTTTTTGTAGTTGCCTCCGGGTTCCTATAGTATTCCCTCATCACG
>CAIJOT010000049.1 GCA_903822335.1 uncultured delta proteobacterium | reverse complement strand
GTCAGCGTCCTCTCGGCGATAGTAATCGGCATCTTTGTCAGTATATTCTGCTATTTTGCCGTTTCGATCATAAAACCGAAATTCAATTATGATGATGCCCTTGACGTATTTGGTGTCCACTGCATAGGCGGTATCTGGGGTGCGCTTGCAACGGGTCTTTTTGCCTCCAAAGCAGTGAACCCGGCAGGGGCAGACGGCCTTTTTTTCGGGAACCCCAAACAGTTCCTGATACAGTTGATAGCAGTCGGGGTAACATTGGTCTACAGCTTTACCGCCAGCTTCATCATCTATAAAATCATTGATATGGTAATCAAGGTGCGCGTGAAAGAAAAAGATGAAATTACAGGTCTTGACCTGACAGAGCATCACGAAAATGCCTATACGATATTAGAATAGGAGGGGTGAGATATGAAACTTATCATTGCAATTATAAAACCGGACAGGCTGGAAGCGGTAAAACAGGAACTCTATAAAGCGGAGGTAAACCTTATTACCGTAAACGAAGTACTGGGTCATGGCAGGCAGATGGGTGTCACAGAAATTTACCGGGGCGCAAAAGAGATGGGCAATCTTTTGAGGAAGATACGCCTGGAAATAGCGGTAAACGAGAATTTTGTCGAGCAGACGATTAATGCGATTATCAAGGGCGCCCAGACCGGAGAAGTCGGTGACGGCAAAATCTTTGTCCTTGATCTGGCCGAATGCATTCGAATCCGCACGGAAGAGCGGGGAGGGACAGCAATCGGCTGACAAACCCTGTTCACAGTTCAATATTCAACGTCAGGAAACGTCAGGAATGCCTTCTTTGGGGTGTGAACTTTGAACATGTGGGGCAAAGGTTACCAAGAATCATCATTTTTTACTTGTAATTTCACTACAAGTAGTCTGCACATCGAAGTGTAGATTCATCGTCCCTCACCGACCTCCGAGGGATTTTCCAGAATGACCGAACAACGCCGTTCAAAATAGTCAAGGTTTGGACTCCATAAACAGTTTTACAACTCCGAATCGGAGGTGGCATATGGAAGCTAAAAACAATGTAAGAACATTAAACATAATAAAAAAAGGGGGTTGCGCTCCGCACAAAGAAGATAATCCCGTGGAAATTATAAGCGACAGAGAAGCAGAAAATTTGTTATACAAGGCAAAAAAGGTCTTACATGAGATGGAATCGGTATGGGAAATAGACCATGGCGCCGCAGAACTCAGAGAGAAATATCATCTCCTTCGCTATTACCTGGATAGACTGCGGGGATAAGACCTTTAAGATAATGTAAACATATAACTTATGAGGAGGAAAACATGAAGAAAGAAGAAGCAAAAAAGGTTTCATTTCGCTGGAACGGATCTGCAATTACAGCGGCAGATATCAGTAATGTAGCCCGCCTGGTAAAAGAGAATAACATACAGATTGTTGACCTGAAGTTCAACGACCTGCCCGGGCTGTGGCAGCATTTTTCCATCCCCACTGCCGAACTGACCGAGATTGATGATCCCATGACGAGCATCTGGGAAGAGGGTATCGGTTTCGACGGTTCTTCCATCAGGGGTTTTCAGAAGATCCAGGAATCTGATATGATACTCCTGCCCGATCCCAAGACCGCCGTCGTTGATCCCGTGTGTGAGGTGCCAACCTTAAGTGTTCTCTGTGATATTTATGATCCCATTACAAAGAAACCCTATTCGAGAGATCCGAGATATGTTGCTAAAAAGGCAGAGGAATTTTTAAGGACAACCGGATTTGCCGATACGAGTTACTACGGTCCTGAGTATGAATTCTTTATCTTTAACGACATCCGCTTTGACCAGACGGAAAACTGCGGGTACTACTTCATTGACTCTAATGAGGGTGAATGGAATTCGGGCAGAGACGAAAAGCCAAACCTGGGCTACAAGCCCCGGTATAAAGAAGGGTATTTCCCTGTTCCGCCCCACGACTCCCTTCAGGACTTACGGAGCAGGATGATACTGAAAATGCTTGAAGCCGGTATCAAGGTTGAAGTCCATCACCACGAAGTAGCCACAGCCGGTCAGTGTGAAATCGACATGAAGTTCAATACCCTCGTGCAGATGGCAGATCAGTGCCTGATGTATAAATATATCGTGAAGAATATGGCCAGAAAGAACAATATGGTAGCTACATTCATGCCCAAACCCCTTTTCGGAGACAATGGTTCGGGTATGCACACCCACATATCCCTCTGGAACAAGGGTGGAAATGTCTTCTATGATTCAAAGGGTTATGCAGGCATCAGCAAAATCGGAAAGTATGCCATAGGCGGTCTACTGAAACATGCAGCGGCGCTCCTTGCCTTCTCTGCACCGACCACCAATTCGTACAAGAGGCTGGTTCCAGGCTATGAAGCTCCTGTCAATCTCGTCTACTCTGCACGTAACCGTTCCGCAGCAGTAAGAATCCCCATGTATTCCGACAATCCGAAGGCAAAGAGGCTCGAATTCAGGCCGCCTGACGCCACATGCAACCCCTACCTCTCCTTTGCAGCCATCCTTATGGCAACCCTCGATGGGATCATTAACAAGATAGACCCAGGCGAGCCTACAGATGTGAATACCTATCATCTGCCGCCTGAGGAGGCAGCCAAGATACCCACAGTACCGGGCTCCCTCGATGAATCGATTGCCGCCCTTGAAAAGGACCATGAGTTCCTGCTGAGAGGGAATGTTTTTACGAAAGACGTGATCGATGTATGGATAGAATACAAGAAAGAGAGCGAGATAGATCCGATCCGGTTGCGCCCGCATCCATATGAATTCTATCTCTATTTTGATATGTAAAGGTAACTTCTGTATCCCCTGAACCCCCCATGTTGTACACCCTCAATCAGGGGATACAGGCATAAGCTCAAGGGAGACAAATATGGAAGGAAAGATTGTAGTTATCAAGCATGTCGAAAAGGAAGGACTGGGACTAATTGAAAATATTTTCAAAGGTGATGGATTAGAGCTTGAAACTATCGAGCTGTCAGCCGGCGAAGAGCTACCCGAAAGCCTTGAAAATGTCGCGGCAGTAATCATGCTCGGTGGCCCCATGAACGTGTATGAAGAAGATGTCTATCCATTCCTGAAAGATGAAGACAGGTTTATCAGAAAGGTAATTGTAGAAGAAATCCCTTTCCTCGGCATTTGCCTCGGAAGCCAGCTCCTTTCCAAAGCCTGCGCCGGCAGGGTTGATAAATCGCCGGTGAAAGAGGTTGGCTGGTATACGGTTGAGTTAACACGAGATGGGCAGAAAGACCTGCTGTTTCAGGGATTGCCGAAGACATTCAAAGCTTTCCAATGGCACGGGGATACATTTGAGATACCTGAAGGAGGGATGCTTTTAGCGAAAGCAAGGGGATGCAAAAACCAGGCGTTTAAGATTGGAAATAACGCATATGGTCTGCAGTTTCATATTGAAGTTACGGAAGGCATGGTAGGCGAGTGGCTGAAGGACGAGGAAGGGAAGATTGATACCGGGAAAATACTGAGCGACACGAAAAAGAAGAAAGAAAGTTTTGAAAAACAGGCATGCGACATTTTTCTCAATTTTAAAAGGGTTATCGAATCATCGCTCCGGATAAGAAAGATTATGAAGCTGTTCGTGGAAGATGAAAAGAATTCGAGGAAAAAGAAAACTCTTTTGTGGTGGAATGTCAAGGAACACGCTTTTATACCAGGAAAGGTCTGATGCCGATTTACGATTGTGGATTTACGTAACATTGAATTGTGAAAGAAGATGCGTGAGGTAATGGACAGTTCCATATTTTAAATTTATTTGACAGACGCCCTGCAATGCATTATAATTAAATATAATTTGGCACATAGAAGTGTCGTTAAAAATGACAGGGGCGTCTGAAAAAGACGCCCTTTTTTGTAGTAAGAGAGAGCAATAAGGAAAAAGGATTAACCATTATGAATCAAAAAGATGCGGGACTCGATATAACAATTTTTTTCTGTCAGCGGTTTGATAAGGATCAGGATACAAACCGGCGCGCCCTTGAAAAGGAGCTTGGCTCAAAGATCAAGTTCTTCCCTTTGCCATGCAGCGGCCGCATAGAACCTCTCCATTTAATGCGAGCTCTCGAAACTGGTGCAGATAAGGTCTATCTCCTTGCCTGCCAGGAAGGTGCATGTCGCTACCTCGAAGGGAGTATTCGTGCAAGAAAACGCCTTGCCTATACGCAGGGGTTGATTGAAGAAATCGGCCTTGAAGGGGAACGGCTGGAGTTAATAAATGTTACTCCTGAAAATCATATGACAATTGACGAGCTTGCCCGTGAATTGCTTGCAAGGGAAGCAACGGTTAGCTTATCACCGATAAAGGCAGTAATAAGCAATGAGTATTGAAGGAATTGCTGATGAAGAAAACGGGAAGAACATAGTGTTGTGGGTTTTGTGTTGTATGTTATAAACTACTGGTTTAAGGCTGTGAACTGTGAACAGGAATAAAGGAGTAAAAGCATGATTACCGGAGAAAGAAAACCTTTGTCAGAAATTAAGGAGATGGTAGCCCCCTTCAAGAAGATTCTTGTAGTTGGATGCGGAACCTGCGTGGCAGAATGCGCATCGGGCGGCGAGAAAGAGGTAGGGCTTCTGGCTTCTGCACTGCGCATGGATGCACGGATGGAAGGCCGGAAAGTGGACATAAAAGAACTGACCTTAGACCGGCAGTGTGTCTTTGAGTTTATTGATCAGCTTACCGACCTCATAGACCAGTACGACGCAATCCTTTCCTTAGGGTGCGGCGCAGGTGTTCAGGCTGTTGCAGAAATTTTCCCGGAGGCGGTTATTTTACCTGCCCTCAATACCACCTTCATCGGCGAGACAAAAGAAGCGGGGCTCTGGATAGAAAACTGCCGCGCCTGCGGCGACTGCAAACTTGGAGTTTTTGCCGCCGTATGCCCCATAACACGTTGTGCAAAGGGGCTTTTTAACGGGCCCTGTGGCGGCTCAAAGGACGGCAAATGTGAGGCCGATGCCAATACACCATGTGCATGGCAATTGATTATTGACCGTCTCGATAAAAGAGGACAGCTTGACCTGCTGCAAAAGATATATCCACCGGCAGACTGGTCAAGACAACAGGGCAAGGGGCCCAGGAAAATCCACAGGGAGGATCAGGAGATATGAAATACGAGAGCCGCCTCAAAAAGGTCCTTGCAGCAGGCCATTTTGCCGTTACCGCCGAGTGCGGCCCCCCGAAAGGAGCTGAACCCGCTGTTATAAGGAGAAAAGGGAGAATCCTCAAGGGCTTTGTGGACAGCGTGAATGTCACCGATAACCAGACAGGTGTTGTCCGCTTAAGCAGTCTTGCTGCCTGTGCACTCCTGAAAAAAGAAGGTCTCGATCCTGTATTCCAGATGGTTACCCGTGACCGTAACCGGATTGCGCTCCAGTCGGATATACTGGGGGCATCCGCCCTTGGTATCAGGAATATCCTCTGCCTGAGCGGTGACCACCAGTCTTTTGGCAACCAGGCCCAGGCAAAGGGCGTCTTCGATATCGACTCAATACAGCTTATCCAAACGGTCCGCCAGATGAGGGATGAGGGCAAGGTCCTTGGCGGAGAGCCCCTGAGCGAACCTCCCCATCTTTTTATCGGAGCAGCTGCAAATCCCTTCGCCGATCCCTTTGCTTACCGGGTAATCCGTCTTGGCAAAAAGGTGGCTGCCGGGGCCGAGTTTATTCAGACACAATGTATCTATAACCTTGCACGCTTTAAAGAATGGATGAAGCGGGTGAGAGACCGGGGCATTGATGAGAAAGTCTATATATTGGGTGGTATTACACCTTTAAAATCAGCCCGTATGGCGGAATACATGAGCAAACAGGTGGCAGGCATGGATGTACCCGAAGAGATTATCAACCGGATGAAGTCTGTACCTGCAGATAAGCAGCGTCAGGAAGGACTAAAAATCGCCATCGAAACGATTGAGGCCCTGAGGCAGATAAAAGGGGTTCACGGTGTTCATATAATGGCTATTGAATGGGAAGAGGCTGTCCCACAACTTGTTGGTTTGGCAGGGCTTTACCCGCGGCCTTATTAATCGAGAGGAATAAGGATATGCCCCCTAAATACAATATACATACCACCAGGATGCCCGGCAGGTTCCAGCCTGTTACAAAATCAGGCGTTATCGCATGGGAAGAAGGCTGCCTGAAATGCACCCGGTGCGTAAAAAAAGACTGCGTCTACAAAGTATACGAAAAGAGAGAGCTTGACACCCGGCAGATGCTCGATTCGTTAGACAGCGTCTGTATGGATTGTTTCCGGTGTGTGCAAAATTGCCCGAACCGTCTCATCCAGAAAGGCTTAAATCCTGCATATAAGGTTCTTGGCGACCAATACTGGACGCCGGAGATTATCTCTACCTTATGGCTTCAGGCAGAGAGCGGACGGATTCCTGTTTCGGGTGCAGGATACGGAGGGCCTTTCTCAGGACCAGGATTCGATGCCATGTGGACAGATATGTCGGAGATTGTACGCCCCACGAGGGACGGGATTCATGGACGTGAGTATATAAGCACAACCGTTGATTTAGGACGCAAACTCATGGCCCTTGAATTTGCGCCTGACGGGTCCCTCATGACCCGCACGCCGCCCCTTGTCGAGATTCCGCTGCCCGTTATCTTTGATCTGCTCCCATGGTCTCCGCCGGGCGAGCAGATAACACTGGCGCTTCTTGAAGGGGCAAAATCGCTCGGGACTTTTACCATTATCCGGCAGTCGGATTTAGACTCTGAAATCGAGCAATATTTGCCTAATATAATTGTTTTTATTGATAAAAAACCTGAAAGCCTTGGTCCCGGACTTTTAAACAGGCTGCGTATGGTAGAAATACCGGATGGAAAAAATACGATTGCCATTAAGACAATGCTCAAAGAGATAAATCCGGAGCTAATCGTCATTATCCGGCTCCCTTTAAGCCCGGAGGTATCTGAGCGGGCACTCACGCTTACCTCCGAAGGAGCAGAGGTTCTTCATTTTTACGCCGACGAATTTGGTCTGGAACATGCCGATAAACCGCTCTTTATAAAAGAACGAATAAAAGAGATACATCTCTGTCTCGTAGAGAAAGGGTTGCGTGATCAGGTCACGTTCCTTGCAGGCGGAGGCATTGCCATGGCAGAGCACATGGCAAAACTTATCATTTGCGGAACTGATGCACTCACCATTGATATTCCGCTTCTCGTGGCAATGGAATGCAGGGTTTGCCGCCGCTGTAAGGAAGGCATTGACTGCCCCGTGGAGCTCGACAAGGTTGACCCGGAATGGGGCAGTGCCCGTATCAGGAACCTCATGGCGGGATGGCATAACCAGCTCCTTGAGATACTGGGCGCTATGGGCATCAGGGAAGTACGCCGTTTGCGCGGCGAAATGGGCCGCGCCATGTTTTTTGAGGACCTGGAAAAAGAAGTTTTCGCAACAATGGGCAAAAGGGGTTAGGTCAATGGCGACAGAAACAAATAGATTCGTTTTCCCGGAAAAAAGAGAAACACCGAGCCGTTTCCGCAACGCCATCGGCAAGTACCGCATTACGATTGCCAAAGCCTGTAATAACTGCGGGCTGTGTATTGAGTTATGCCCTTATGGCGTCTTCAAAAAAGGCTTAAGGAAGCCTAAACCCTCATGCGACCATCTCTGTCTGGGATTCCCTTGTAGCAAAAACACTTTTTACTGCGTGGAGCGTTGTCCTGAAAAGGCTATATCGCTTGCTGTCAATCCCTCGTTTGAGATACTGGGGGATAAACGCTGGCCTGCCGAGCTTCTTGCCAGTACCTGGCATATGGCAGAGACCGGGAAAATACCCCATCAGGACTTAAATTACAAAACCGGCAACTCCAGTGGCGGTTTTGATAAACTCCGTTTCGTCTTCCCGGAAGGAAAAACGGGCGGTAAGTCCGATGAAATCTCCACTGCAATCGAACTGAACCGCTCGGGAGATTCCCGTCCGAGAATAACGATCCCCATACCTCTTTACCTCGGAGGTATGTCCTTTGGCTCGGTGAGCATCGCAACTATGCTTTCGAGAGCAAGGGCAGCGACTGCGCTCAATACCTTCTGCTGCACTGGTGAAGGCGGGTATCCTGACGAGCTTATCCCTTATGACAACCATATTATCACTCAGGTTGCAACCGGGCTCTTCGGGGTACGGGAAGAAACAATCAAAAGGGTACGTATTGTTGAATTTAAGTATGCTCAAGGCGCTAAACCAGGCCTCGGCGGACACCTTCTTGGAGATAAAGTAACGCAAAGGGTAGCGCAAATGCGTGAGGCTATTGCAGGCAGTGCACTTTTCTCTCCCTTTCCTTTTCATAGCGTTTATTCGGTGGAAGACCACAAAAAGCACGTGGACTGGATTAAAGAAATCAACCAGAAGGCCCTCGTATCCGTGAAGGTGTCCACGCCGACAGACGTGGACATGGTAGTCGTGGGGAGCTACTATGCCGGGGCTCACATTGTTCAGCTCGACGGCAGTTACGGCGGAACAGGGGCGGCACCCGATATTTCAAAAAAGAACATAGCCATGCCCATTGAATATGCCCTGCCGAAAGTGCACAAGTTCCTTCTTGAGGAAGGCATCAGGGATAAAATAACAATCATAGCGAGCGGCGGCATACGGACAGCCTATGACATGGCAAAGGCCATTGCTATGGGCGCGGACGGGGTATGTCTCGGTACGGCAGACCTTGTTGCCCTTGAGTGCATCCGCTGTCACCACTGTGAGTCGGGCCGGGGCTGTGCCAGGGGTATCGCTACAACAGACTTTGAGCTTGTAAAGCTTATGGAGCTCGAATGGGGCACGCAGCGTATCATCAATATGTACGAGGCATGGCGTGATCAGCTTGTATATATCTTAAAACGGTTTGATATGAAAAGCGTGACGGAGCTGACAGGGCGCTTCGATACGCTTGTCCACCTGGATTACATGGGGAAGGAAGAGATTGAAGGTGAGATTGAATAATTGCGGATTTTAGATTGCGGAATGCGGATTTACGAATCAACATATTTTAGACGCTTACGTATTTAAATTCCGAATTCCGAATTCCGAAATAAAGATGGGGTTTTGATATGGGGCAGAAAACGATAGCACAAGCAATCATAGATGCAAGAAACCACCTCGGAGAGGCCGCGAAACTCATAAAGCGGTCAGGCATAGAGGCCGAGGAAGGCGGTTGTGGTGTTACGGGATTTGCGTGCAGCATCCCGGTAAGCGGTCGCCATATTTTTGAGCCTTCCGTGCAGATGCATAACCGTGGTAACGGTAAGGGTGGGGGACTTGCTGCTGTGGGGCTTGTACCGGATGCGCTCGGAGTGGATCGCGAGACGCTTGATAAGGATTTCCTCCTTCAGATTGCACTGCTCGATGAATCGGTGTTGCACGAAATGGAAGCACGTTTTATACGTCCTTTTTTCCAGGTAGATCATGAGGTATTCATTGAAACAGTGGATGACTACAGAGATATTCCCGGATTGGAAATAAGGCCGCCTGAAGTAAAACGTTACTTTGTCCGTGTGAAACCCGATGTCCTTGCTCATTTCCAGGAGGAACGACATTTGAACACGCTCCCCGCAGACAAGGCTGAAGAAGAATTTGTGTACCAGAACACCTACCGGCTTAACCTTGCCTTTTACAGCTCGCTCGGCGAAAAAAGGGCATTTGTGCTATCTCATGGCAGGAACATGATGATACTGAAGATAGTCGGTTATGCTGAACAGGTAGCCCGGTATTATAAGCTCGATGATTTTAATGCCCACATATGGATAGCCCATCAGCGTTACCCTACGAAGGGGCGTGTATGGCATCCTGGCGGGGCGCACCCTTTTATCGGGCTTGATGAGGCGCTGGTTCATAACGGAGATTTTGCAAATTATTATTCCGTCAGTGAGTATCTCCGGCAGCGCAACGTCTATCCCCTCTTTCTTACAGACACAGAGGTATCTGTACAGGTTTTTGACCTTTTGAACAGGGTTTACGGGTATCCCCTCGAATATATCATAGAGGCATTAGCGCCCACAGGAGAAATGGATTTTGACCATTTGCCGGAAGAAAAACAACGAATTTACAGGCAGATTCAGGCAACCCACATCCACGGGTCTCCTGATGGTCCATGGTTTTTTATTATTGCCCGTACCGATGTGAAAAATAGACAGTTCCAGCTTATCGGCATTACGGATACGGCAATGCTCAGGCCCCAGGTCTTTGCGCTCCAGAAGGGCGATGTGGAGATAGGGCTTATCTGCTCTGAAAAACAGGCGATAGACGCCACGCTCGAAAGCCTCGCAAAAAAAGACCCGAGATTCGGTATTGTTGCCGACCATTACTGGAATGCACGAGGCGGAAGCTATACAGATGGAGGGGCGTTTGTCTTCACCGTCAAAGAAACCGCACCGGGGCATATGGGGCTGACCTGCGCTGATAAGTTCGGTCGCATCATAGATGTGCCTTCCAATCAGTTGCCCTGTGATTTTACGAAGGAACTTATTGGCTCACGCATTGAAACCGGCTTGCAGGGTTCGATAGAGAAAGGTCTTTCAAATGGCGATGTAGCGGGTTTGTTCACATTGATAAGAGAAAAAATGGCAATGCAGGATTATGAGGAGATATGGGGTCTTATAAGCCACTTAACTTCCCTTGCAAATAATGAAAGGTTCAAGGGACCTGTTATAGAGCTGCTCACCCTGCTCCTTGACCGCCACTACCCAACGGGCAGCAAGAGGCGCCGCTCGATTATACAAATGATCCTGAGCGCCCTCGATGCTATATTCCGGGCAATTCCTGTACTCAACAGTACACTGGCACGTTTTGGACGGATAGATTTTGAAAACAATAAAAGGCTGCGAGCTCCAGGACCAGGAGAAGATGTGCTGGTTGCTGATGCAGGTATGTTCCCGCCGGAAGGCGACGATTCTTTTGCTCATCTTATATCGGAAGCATACAGGCTTGGATGGAAGCGGTTTATCTGTTTCGGTCATCGAGGCCAGCGTTTTCTGTGTTGTGGATTTGGTCCTGATTCAAAAGGCGTGCGTATTGATGCTTACGGTTCTACCGGTGATTACCTTGCATCCGGTATTGATGGTCTTGAAATATACGTTCATGGCAATGCCCAGGATCAGCTCGGACAGATCTTAAAATCAGGTAAACTTGTAGTATATGGCGATGTAGGTCAAACCTTTATGTATGGGGCAAAGGGTGGCGAGGTCTATGTATTGGGGAATGCCGCAGGCCGTCCCCTCATTAATGCCGTAGGCAAGCCGAGAGTGGTCATCAACGGCACAGCGCTCGACTTTCTTGCCGAGTCTTTCATGGCAGGCGATCCATATAACGGTGGGGGTTTTGTCATATTGAACGGTATGACCTTTGATGAAGATGGCCATGCAGTGCCTCAGGAGACACCCTATCTTGGATCGAACCTTTTTTCTCTGGCATCCGGCGGAGCCATCTTTGTTCGTGATCCTTACCGTAAGATTGTTGCAGAGCAGCTCAATGGTGGAAAATTTTTCCCATTCACCACTTTTGCCTGGGAGTTGATACAGCCTTATTTGGAGGAAAATGAACGACTTTTCGGTATCTCAATTGATGAGCATTTACTGACTGTGGATGGAAAAAAGCGCCACCCGTCCGAAGTCTACCGGACAATAGGCGCAATAAAGCTATCTGTCCTCTCCGGCAGCGGTACGGCGCTCATTATGAGTGAGGAATGGGAGGCAGAATGGTAATGCCAAACATATCGTGGAAATCTACCCAGCGAGCACAGCGAGCGAGAGGGGGAGGCTCCAAGGGCTTATGCCCTGGGAGGGGGCGACCCCCTTCCGGGGACAGGCGCAAGCCCCAGTAGTAGATTCGCATGATAATCATGCGATAAAAGATTATGGAGGACGTATTATGAACTCCCTTGTCCGGGCAAGCACAGGCATTAACAGTCTTGATGAAATCCTCAATGGTTTGCGCATGGGTGACAATGTCGTGTGGCAGGTAGATGATATAAAGGATTATCAGCATTATGTAACTCCATTTATAGAAATTGCACTGCAAGAGCGCAGGACAGTGGTATATATGAGGTTTGCCGAACATGAGCCCCTTTTGAAGCAGGCTAAAAATGTAAAGGTATACAATCTGGACGCCCAAAGCGGGTTTGAGTCCTTTACCACCCAGGTGTACAACATTGCTACCCAGGAAGGCACCGATGTTTACTATGTCTTTGACTGCCTTTCTTACCTGCTTTCCGCTTGGGCTACTGATTTGATGATTGGAAACTTTTTTGTTGTTACCTGTCCGTACCTTTTTGAACTGAATACTATTGCATACTTTTCCATACTGAGGCACAGTCATTCCTTTAAAACGGTTGCACGTATCCGGGAAACTACGCAGTTATTACTCGAAGTGTATAATCATGAAGGAAGTTTTTACATCCACCCATTAAAAGTCTGGAACCGATATGCACCCACCATGTTTCTCCCGCACCTCGAAGAGGATGGACAGTTTGTGCCTGTTACTAACAGCGTTGATGCAACGCAATTATTTTCAGATATATCAAAAAGAGAGACACAAAGTGCAAGGAGATATTTAGACTATTGGGACAGGCTTTTCTTAAAAGCGGAGGACCTGTTAAAACAACCTTGTGAACCTGAGGAAAAACATGGGATGGTTGATGAACTCTGCCGCATCATGATCGGCCGGGAGCAAAGGATGCTATCCCTTGCGAAAGAGATTCTGTCTCTTGAGGATTTACTCAACATTAAATCACGGCTGATAGGGACAGGCTTCATAGGTGGAAAGACTGTAGGAATGCTCCTTGCCAGGAAAATATTATACAGGGATACAACGCTGCGTTGGCAGGATTATCTGGAACAGCATGATTCCTTCTTTATCGGGTCGGATATTTTCTATACGTATATCGTGCAGAATGGATTGTGGAAGTTAAGAATGGAGCAAAAAACAAAAGAGGGATATTTTGAGGCTGCAATTCCATTACAGGAAAAGATGCTGAAAGGCGTATTTCCTGACGAAATTAAAGAACAATTTCAGCAGTTGATAGAGTATTTTGGTCAGTCTCCTGTTATTATCAGGTCAAGCAGTTTACTTGAGGATGCCTTTGGAAATGCTTTTGCCGGTAAATATGAGAGCATCTTCTCTGTGAATCAGGGAACCCCTGAAAAACGCTACACTGATTTTGTTGAATCTGTGAGAAGGGTTTTTGCAAGCACCATGAACGAAGATGCATTAACGTATCGCTTGCAGAGGGGGCTTGCAGAACATGACGAACAGATGGCTTTACTGGTGCAGAGGGTCTCTGGTTCATACAGAAAACATTATTTTTTTCCTGACCTCGCCGGTGTAGGCATCTCCTACAATACCTTTGTATGGAAAGAGGGGATGGACCCAAAAGCAGGCATGTTGAGGTTGGTTCTGGGACTTGGAACCAGGGCGGTAAACCGTGTTGAGAATGATTATCCCCGTATTGTTGCCCTTGATAACCCCCAATTTCGCCCCCATGCAGGCATGGAGGAAACAATGAGGTTCTCACAACATGATGTTGATGTGCTTAACATCAAAAACAATACCTTAGAGACCGTTTCTTTTCTGAATCAGATAAATGAAAGGCTTGGCGCCAGGTTGGACCTTTTTGGTATCAGAGACCACGAAGCGACGCAGAGAATGCGGGAACTCGGCATAAAAGGAAAAGAAGCCTGGATCCTTACCTTTGACAATCTCTTATCCCGTACCTCTTTCGCAGGGGTTATGCACAGGATGCTTAAAAAACTGGAGACAATATATAATTATCCTGTAGAGATAGAATTCACTGTCAATTTTACCCGATCCAGTGACTATAAGATCAATCTTTTACAGTGCAGGCCTGTTCAGGTAAAAGGAGAGGCAAAGAAGATAGAGATTCCACGGGATCTTGAAAAAAGCATGATTCTCTTTCAGTCGGAAGGGTATTTTATGGGTGGCAGTATTTCCCGACAGATCAAGAGAATCATATGTGTCGATCCGGAACAATACAGTGCCCTTACCCTTTCTGAAAAGTATGATATTGCCCGTCTCATAGGAAAATTCAATAAACTGATTGTAAGAAGGGAAGAAACCCCAACCCTGTTGTTAGGTCCCGGCAGGTGGGGAACAACAACGCCTTCTCTGGGTGTGCCTGTAAGGTTTTCAGAGATCAACAACATTGTTGCCATGGGTGAAATTGCTTACAGCAATGGTAATCTGATACCGGAACTTTCTTTCGGAACACACTTTTTTCAGGACCTCGTTGAGACAGATATCTTCTATTTAGCCATTTTTCCTGACAACCCCGGGGTGATGTTTAATTACGAACTGTTCGATCTTTTCAATAATATATCAGAGAAACTGATTCCTGAGAGCTACAAATACAGGGATGTTGTGAAGGTATACGATACATCCGGGAATAATGTACACCTGATGGCAGATATTGTTTCCCAGAAACTCACCTGTTTTATTGAAACAAAAACGTACTTACCGCTTCATTAAAACTCATAAGCCTTGAGTATTCATAAAGGGTTGACATGGCGAGACTTTCTGTAGAGATCCCGGATTCTTCCGCAGCGGCTATTGGATTCAGTCCACCGACAACTATCATGCCCACCCTGTCAACCCCTACCGGAATATCCGGTTGTGAAACATTATTGTGTTCATCAAACGATTCCGCAGGAAAGCATTGCCTTGGCAACCTTTAAGAACCCTGCAATGTTTGCACCGGTAAGATAATCACCGCTTCTCCCATAAGCCTCAGCAGCATCAAGGCAAGATGCATGGACACTTTTCATGATCATCCTGAGCCTATTATCTACCTCTTCTCTTGTCCATGATAGTTTAATGCTATTTTGAGTCATTTCAAGCCCGGATGTGGCTACACCCCCGGCATTTGCCGCCTTTCCAGGGCCAAACAGCACATTATTATCCTGAAAAACTTTAATTGCCTCAAGTGTTGAGGGCATGTTGGAACCTTCTGCCACACAGAAACACCCGTTTTTCACCAGGGTTTCAGCATGTTGACCATCAATCTCGTTTTGTGTAGCACAGGGTATTGCTATATCAACTTTTATGCCCTGTTCTTTGATAACATCCCATACGCTCTTTCCGATAAAACATACAGCAGGTTTGTATTTACTTGCATATTCGCTTATCCTGCCCCTTCTTATGTTTTTCAGTTCCATTACAAAATCACATTTTTCACCGCATATTCCCTCTTCATCCACGATTGTTGCGTTAGAATCACAAAGCGTGATTACCCTTCCTCCAAGCTCATTTACTTTCTCTACCGCATATTGAGCAACATTCCCTGAACCGCTTATGGCGACAATCTTATTCTTAAAATCTATTTCTCTTGTTCCAAGCATTTCCGCAGCAAAATACACAGCGCCATAACCGGTTGCTTCAGGGCGTATAAGACTTCCTCCGTATTCCAGGCCTTTTCCAGTGAGCACCCCTGTATGTTCGTTGACAATTTTTTTGTAGTAGCCATACATATAGCCGATCTCTCTTCCGCCAACACCAATATCACCGGCAGGCACGTCAGTGTCCGGTCCGATATGCCTGTAAAGTTCTCTCATAAAGGCCTGGCAGAATCTCATTACTTCATCGTCTGACTTGCCTTTAGGATCAAAATCAGAACCCCCCTTAGCGCCTCCCATGGGGAGTGTGGTGAGGGAATTCTTGAAAACCTGTTCGAAACCAAGGAATTTCATAATACTAAGGTTTACCGAAGGATGAAAACGCAATCCCCCTTTGTATGGTCCAATGGCATTGTTAAATTGAACCCTGAACCCTCTATTTACCTGTACTTCTCCCCTGTCGTTAACCCATGGTACCCTGAAAATGACTGTTCTATCAGGTTCAATAATCCTGTCATATATTTTTGCTTTCACAAATTCAGGGTGTTTTTTCACAGTAGGCACAAGGGTTTCCATTACCTCTTTTATCGCCTGATGGAACTCCGGTTCATTTGGGTCTCTCTGTTTCACCTTTTCAATGACATCTTGTATCGCTCCCATTTTGATCCTCCTCTTTGTATGTATTTTGATATTACTTACACAATATTTTCAGAACTACTTATGTTAATCAAAAGAATTCCTCGAAGCTCTGCTTCGGGTACTTCATTTGTATGCAAAAACCTGATATATTGTGTTGCTATTCTGAAAAAGAATACCACAAATGACCGTAAAAATCAGGTAGTAAAACATTATGCCTCTCACATTCCTAAGGTACTATGGTAAAATTTATTAAAATATTTTAATTTTTTTCTTGACAAACCTTTTTCCCATTGCTATACACTATAATATTAAAATATTTTAATAAAAGGGGGTGGGATGAGTTTAGTGATTCACACAATAAAAAAGGAGGTAAGAATGAAGAAATTTGTCGTTTTTGCGCTTGCTTTGTTTCTTGTACTTCCAGCCATTTCATATGCAGGAAGCGCTACAAGCAGGTATGATGTAACAATCACTGGGTACGTAGGAATAGATTTTGGCTGGGTAGACCAGTTGCAGGGCGGTGATGCCGCGGTTGGTTTAAGAGACAATGCGTATGGTACGACATGGAGACACAACAAATCTAACTTCTTTTCCTCGGCAGGCAATACACAGCTTGGGTTCCTTGTGAAAGGTCCTGATGGATGGGGTGCAAAGACATCCGCCTATATTGAGGGCGATTTCAGGGGCATTACAGGAACTCCGAGGGCCAACCAAGGTATTGGGCCTGCTGGTGCTACCGGATATAGTGGTGCTGGAGTAAATACCACTGGCGGTACCTTCTCTCTGAGACATGCATTCATGAAGTTTGACTGGCCAGGAACCAGCCTTACCATAGGTCAGACCTGGCAGCTCTTCTCACTTATGCCATATTCATACGGTGGCGTAATGCTCACCTACTGGGGTATTGCTGCTGACATGAAAGGCACGAGACAGCCCACAATCAGGATAAGACAGGAACTGCCGGCGGGATTTTCAACGACTATCGGCATTATCTCACCTTATGAGACAATCGGTGCAGCAACCAACTCAACAGGCGTGGATGCTTTCTCCGCAAGTAATACACCCTGGACAGAATTTGAACTTGCATACAACACGAAGGCATTGGGAACGATTGGACCATTTGGCGCACAGATCGCATTTGACGCCATGCTCGGCAAAGCAAGATATATCTATACAAACCCCGGAAATACCGGTTATAGCAGCCAGACTACACAGGCATGGGGCGCAGCAGTGAAAGGCTATGTTCCTATTATCGCAGCAAAAGGCCAGAGCAAAGCCAATACGCTCGCTATGTCAGGTAACTTATTCACAGGCCAGAACATGGGCTGGTATATGGGGCCTCTTTTCCATGGTTCATGGGACAGGGACCAAGCTACAACGCTTCAGGATTACGGAACCCCTGTAGTGACCGGTGGTTTTGCTTCTTTATCATACTATATCACCGACAAAGTCTTTGTCACAGGTTGGTGGGGCCAGATGAGGTACGCATATAGCGAGGCATACAGAAGCGCTGCTTGGGCTAATGCTTATGGTGCTCTTCATGCGAACAACTTTCAGTACATGGGATACCAGATACTGAACCTCTCTTACGATGTGAATCCAGCCATCAGGTTGGGTGCAGAGGTTGCCCGCATAAAGACTGCATGGGCAGGCTTTGTGACTGCTGCTGGTGGAATGCCCGCAGCAGGAGGTACAAATGTTGGTGGCAGACAGGGCCATGTAGACCACTTCAGGGTCGGCGCCTGGTACTTCTTCTAAGAGAAACATCTGAACACGAAAAAAGGGGGCATTCGCCCCCTTTTTTTTATTGCCCAATCAAAAAACTAACAGGGTTAAGGGAGAGGAAGGAAGGGGTAAGCGGTAAGGGGTAAGAGGGAAGAAGGGATTAAGTAGCTAAAGTTTTAAGGGTTAAGGGAGGAAGGGTATCTCCATTGCGGATTGCGGAATGAAACCAAGTACAAATTGAGGAATTCATGACTTATTTATCCTTAATTCTGGCGCTCTTCATCGATGATACCGTAATGGCGAGAATCTCGTCCGCTTCTTTCATCAATGATTCCAGTGAATTTGCATTCACAATTCCTCCACCTATTAATAATTCCATCCAATATATTGACTCATCTGCTTCTTCTTCTACTATACCCATTTTTGCAATGAAATCTGCTGTAAATTTTGCCCTGCAAGCAGCGCGATAGTTTGCTCCTACTGACGTTCCTGAACGTAGCAACTGTCTACCAAGCACATCTGATATCTTTTCTCTCGGCAAAGAATAAACAAATTTTACAATTTCAAGGGCAAATTGTTTTGTCCTATATTTCATATCATCTTTATTCATAATTGTTTAC
>CAIJOT010000048.1 GCA_903822335.1 uncultured delta proteobacterium | reverse complement strand
TTTCACAATGCCACTCATCTGACCGACTTTACTCAATTTGAAAGCGGCTGCTTCGTATTCAGGGAGCAATGTCCCCTTAGGATGAAAGCCTATATCTCCCCCCGTTGTCTTTGCATTTGGATCAACAGAATACTGTCTTGCTAACTCAGCAAAGTCCTCGCCCTTGACAAGCTTACCCTGAACCTGTTTTGCTTCTTCTTCAGTTTTCAGGAGTATGTGCCGGGTATTTATCTCTTTTTCTCTCTTAAAGGCGTCTTTGTTTGTATCATAATATTTTTTCAGGTCCTCATCGGTCAGCTTTGAGTCAATGCTCAGCTTTTTCTTCAGTAATGATTCTATGACAAGCTGTTCTCTGATATCAACGAGTTTTGCTTGAAAATCTTTTTCACTTTCTATCTTTTCCTTAGTTGCCTCTTTGAGCAATAATTTTTTCACGACTAACCTGTCTAAATAGTTCTTCTTGCCACTCTGTGTCGCTACAAGCATTTTCATGTTCATCGGTATTTTGTCAAGTTCTTTATTAAATTCTTCCAGGGTGATCTTATCGTTATCAATGGTGGCTAAGACCTTACCATCCTGTGCTTTTGAACAGGAGAAGAGAAGTAAAACAAAAAATAGATATATACATAATTTTTTCATTCCTTCACCTCATTTTTTCTTGTGTTATATCACATAGGAATAATGTCCATCAATACATTTCTTGTGAAATGTATCAGTTCTTCCGCCCTTTTATCGGTGTGCATGATGATCTTGCCGTCGGGGAGAAGCTTTATCCTGTTTTTATCCTCTTTCACAAGGGTTAATATTTTCTTCATATCAAGGGGTGTATGATCTGTTACATGGAGGATGACCCGTTTCGCTGCGTATTCCAGCTTTCTGATTCTTGCTCTTGTTAAAAAGCATTTGAGAGATATGATGTCCATTAAATTTCTCAAAGGTTGAGGAATCGCACCATACCTGTCTTTCAGTTCTTCTTCCATCTCATAAAGCTCTTGTTCATCCCTTATCTTTGAGAGTCTCTTGTATGTGAGGAGTTTCTGTGCCGGGTTTTCGATGTATACATCAGGGATATAGGCATCAATGGGTATGTTGATTTCCGTTGGGGTTTCCTCCTTTTGTGTTTCAGTCTTATCCTTTAACTGTCGCATTGCCTCTTCGAGCATATTACAGTAGAGTTCAAAGCCAATAAGGTTAATATTGCCCGACTGTTCCTTGCCAAGAAGGTTGCCTGCCCCCCGTATTTCAAGGTCGTAGTTCGCAATATGAAAACCTGACCCGAGTCCGGTCATTTCTTCGATAATCTTCAGCCTCAGGGTTGCATCTTTTGTGAGAACCTCGTTTTTTGGAACAAGGAGGTATGCATAAGCCTGCTTCGTGCTTCTTCCCACCCTTCCCCTGAGCTGGTATAGATCAGCAAGACCCATCCTGTGAGCGTTGTTGATAAACAGGGTATTCACATTGGGAATATCAAGGCCGGACTCGATGATGTTGGTGGAAAGGAGCATATCATACTTCCTGTCAATAAAATCGAGCATGATCTTTTCTAACTTTTTCCCCTCCATCCTTCCGTGTGCAATAGCGATACGTGTATCAGGAAGAAGTTTTTTCAGGTGTTCGTACACAACCCCGATATTGTGGATATAATTGTGCATGAAGAATACCTGACCGCCCCTCTGGAGTTCCTCCATGATACCGTTTCTTATAAGCTCATCCCTGAATTTTACCACGGACGTCTTTACCGCAAGCCTGTCGAGGGGAGGGGTATTGATGATACTTAAATCCTTTATACCGGTTGTTGCCATATGGAGTGTTCTTGGAATCGGAGTTGCGCTCAAGGTGAGGACATCCACGTTCTTCTTCATGAGCTTCAGCTTTTCTTTGTGTTTCACACCAAACCTGTGTTCCTCGTCTATTATGAGCAATCCAAGGTCTCTGAAGACCATATCCTTCTGGAGGAGTCTGTGT
>CAIJOT010000047.1 GCA_903822335.1 uncultured delta proteobacterium | reverse complement strand
TATTCAGCTCTATTACAATGCGAAACTGCTCCGGCTCAAATTCTGGAGGTACTTTGGGCATCAGATCGTGACAGTAGGTTGTTTCCTTATCCTTGCCTTCTGTGCTACTTCTGCTGTCGACAGCTTTATGGGTTTTTCTAATAAACATATCGTTGGTTTCTTAATGGCAGGTATAATTTATACGTTAATATCCGCAGGTACGGTATATATCTTCCCAAAGGTCTTCGGTCTTACCTCTGACGACATGCGTTATATCACGGAGAAAATACGGAAGGCAGTCTCTTGAATCAATGATTGTTAAAGAATTTATAAAGAAATGGAGATTTTGGCTAAGGGCTGACAGATTGGGTCCTGATATGCCATTAACCCACATAAAACTCTATATGCCTTCCTCTATGAGGAAATTATGCAAAAAGATGTTTAAAAAATTTGGAGATGACGCTGAATTCAGACCAGGTGCATATGCAATTTGTTGTTCCAAAATATCTATAGGCGATAGAGTTGTGATAAGACCGGGTACAATGTTGTTTGCAGACCCAAGAAAAAACGGTGCAGGAATAGTGATCGAAGATGATGTTTTGATTGGATCAGGCGTGCATTTTTATTGCGCAAATCACAGATATGATAATCCAAACTTACCAATCATTGATCAAGGACACTACGAGTCAAAGCAAATTACTTTAAAAAGTGGGTGCTGGATAGGCGCAAATTCTATAATACTTCCCGGTGTAACAATAGGACATAATTCTGTAATAGGCGCTGGTAGCGTGGTGACAAACGATATACCCGATAAGGCAGTTGCCGTCGGAAACCCTGCTGTAATAATAAAAACGATTGGTTAATCGGTTTCAGTATTTTTTTTAGCATACAATAAAGCAGTGATAGGAAAATCTTTAAATACATCTAAGGTTATATATGTCTGTTACGAGCCTCTGACTGCTCGAGTTGAGAGGGATTGGTATATAGACTATCTCATAACAAAAGGGATATTAGTTGAGTACTGGGATTGCTCCCAGATTTTTTATGGCAAAAGGGAATTCGTTGATTCTCTCGAGAAACATTATGTTGTAAAGATTAAAAACTATAATCATCTTGAGTCGTTATTAAAAAAAGAAGAGAACTTAAATGCTTCATATATTATATGCATTGTGTATGAGTATAAAGCTCTCAAATTATATAGATTGCTCACACATTACAAATGCCGACTTTACTTTATAAAATGGGCCGTTTTTCCTCATAAAAACAGGATTATCAGCAAATTGTTATCACACCCTTTTAAGCTTACCGTGAGAGTTTTCGATAAAATAATTACACTGACCTCAAAGAAAATAGGGATGGTAAAACCCTTTGAAAAAATTTTTTACGCTGGTTCTGCTGCTTTATCTTTTGCCAGAGACACCACCAAGAATATTCCCATTAGTATGTGTGATTTTGATAATTTCCTGCTTTCAAAAGATCATTCCAATGAACTTTCAGGGAAAAATTACTCAGTTTTTCTTGATATAAATCTACCGTTTCATCCCGATCTGTATTTAATAAACTCCCGGTATATTACGCCTGAAAAGTATTTTGATTCCCTGAATAATTTTTTTGAATTGGTAGAAAAAAAATTTGGAGTAGATGTCGTCGTCGCTGGTCATCCAAGCTCAAATTATCAGGAAAATACTTTTAATGGCCGTAAAATCTTAAAATACGTTACGCCTGTACTTGTGCGAGACGCACAATTTGTTATTTCTCACCATAGTGCATCTATGAATTTTGCCGTATTAAATAAAATACCAATCATTTTTATTTACACGGACGAGATGGAACGAATATACAGGGATAGTATCATGACGGTAATCAGGGGATCTGCTGAATTTCTCTGTGCAGCGTTATACAATATTGATGTGGTTAAAGGTACTGACGAGATCACCATAAATGAAGTCGATGAAGAAAGATACGATCTGTATAAATACAACTTCCTGACATCGGAGGAGTCTGAAGGTTTATTATCACGAGAAATCTTTTTTCGTGAGATTATTTCAGACTGAGAGACAAGCCTCAGTTCAAGCTATGAAAATCCTCTTATTTACTGAAATATACGACTGTGGCGGGGCAGATACATTTATATCGAACCTGATCAACCACTGGCCCCACCGGGAAGACGAGTTTGTCGTAGCAGCGAACCCAAACTACCCGGGCCTTGAGGTTATTGAAAAAAGTTTGAAGAGACCCTGCAAAATAGTACGCCACAGGATAACACTCCATTTTAATTTTATCAAAAGTACTGAAAAGCTGGGATTTATTAGCAAGGCTCTCCGTGTCCTGTCGCCGATCATACTGCTCCGCTATGCCTTTTTTATTTACAACATTCTTGCGTTCCGAAAAATAATCAATGAAGAGAACCCTGACCGGCTCATGGTCATCAACGGTGGGTATCCAGGTGCCGATTCCTGCCGCGCCGCCGGAATTTCATGGGGAATTTTCAGTGATAAGCCGTACAGTATCCACAATTTCCATAACCTGACAAAGCCACCCCAATGGTTTTTGCGCCCCCATGAGTATGTTGTTGATCGTATGTTGAGCCGGTTTACCAAGGCTTTTGTTACCGTTTCCCGGGCGTCTGCGAAGTCGATGGCCGTAAGGCCAGCTCTCTATCGAAGAAACCGACCTATTTTTATATATAATGGCATCGATCTCCTGCCAGAATACGATGAGGTCCGCCATAGAGGGTTAAGGGAGGAACTCAATATCCCCCAGGAGAGCCCCTTGTGCCTCATCCTTGCCACTTACGAGCCCAGGAAGGGACATTATTTCCTCTTCAAGGCTTTTAAAATTGTCCTGGGGGAGGTTCCTAATGCCCATCTCCTGGTATGTGGTTACGGATTTCCCGACGAGGTAAAACAGGTCCGTAAATATGTGGATGAGCTTGAATTAAATAAGAATGTCCATCTCATGGATTTTCGAAGCGATATCTCGAACCTCCTTTTCAATACAGATGTCCTCTTGGTTTCCTCTCAGTCTTTCGAATCCTTCGGGTTTACCAGCGTGGAGGCAATGGCACACCATGTTCCTGTAGTTGCTACCAATATTGGCGGTATTCCAGAAGTGGTTGTCAATAATGAAGGGGGATATTGTGTAGACAGCAATGATACAAATGCTTTTGCAGAAAGTATTATAAAGCTTTTAAAGGATGAAAATCTCAGGAAAGAGCAGGGAAATAAAGGCTTCCAGAGATATAAAAAATATTTTACTGCAGAGAGAATGGCAAAAGAGTATGCAGTGCTAATAAAAAGTCAGTAAATAAGCAATGGTTTTATAATGGATAAAGGAAAGGAATATAAATACTTTACGAATGCAGAAATTGACCGTATTAATGACAGCAGTTTCATGGTGCCGATTTTTGATGACATTCTGTTAAAATATTCCTTCAGTAATGTACTTGATTATGGCTGCGGGAATGGAATTTTCGGCATCTACGTCAAAGAAAAAATAAAATGTAAGTTGGTTGGTGTTGATGCAAGCGAATATGGTTTAAAAAATGCTATGGAAACAGGGTATGATGAGACAGTACTGATAGATGATTTTTGCATAGAAAAACTTCCCTTCAATAATCATAGTTTTGATTTGGTTATTATGAAAGACATTTTAGAACATTTGTTAGACCCGCTTAACGTTCTGCAAGAAGCGGCAAGAGTACTGACATTAAACGGTTTATTGCTGCTTCATGTGCCCAACCATTTCCCTCTGGCGTACAGGATTAAATTTTTGTTCACAAACCGAATCGATACGCAGAACTATTTTCCTGACTCGAAGGAGTGGAACTTCCCTCATATCCGTTTTTTCACCGTCCGGGGACTAAAGGAGATGTTTACCGAGGCAGGGCTCACAATTATCGAAAACTACTCAGACTATTTTACTACTTTCTGTCCCGTCGTGTCGCATCTTCCCTACTCTAAGGCATTCCACAAATACCTGGCAAAACGTTACCCTGATCAATTTTCATATGGATATACCTTCCTGTGCAAAAAAGATCGTTGATTATTTGATACCCTTTCCGGAGACTATTTTTTTGAAATTTGCAAAAATATATCGATTAAATCGACTTTGGAGCAATCTCTGATAAGGTTATTATGAAAATCCAAAAGTTATTGCTCATCTCTCCGCCGGCTTTTACCTTCCGCTCACCCAGGGATGTGAATCCCCTGCCTCCCATGGGGCTGGGCTACCTGGCATCGGTGGCCGAAAGTCTCGGCATTGAGGTAAAGATCCTCGACTGCCTGATGAGAGGGTGGAGTCACGAAGAAGATGTGGACGACGAACTCATCCGTGTGGGATTATCGGAGAGGGACATAGAGGACCAAATACGGGACTTTAATCCTGATATGGTTGGTATCAATTGTCAGTTCAGCAGACAGTATAAGATATACCACAGCATCTTTTCGATAGTTAAAAAGGTCAACCCGGAGATTATCACTATTGCCGGAGGCCCCCACACTACCGTATGCCCTGATGAGGTGCTTGGTGACCAGCATTGCGACCTCATCCTCTCAGGAGAGGCCGAGGAGTCTTTCAGAAACCTGATCGTTGCCATAAACACCGGTGGAGACACAGGTACCATTGATGGACTTGGCTGGAAGGCAGATGGACAGATATACATCAACCCAAAACAAAAACTCATTGCTGATCTTGACTCCATAGTCTTTCCTGCCTACCATCTCATGGGTATAGAGCGGTATTTCGGTCTCTCTGAGTCACATGGTCCCCGCCATAAGAAGAGATTTGCTCCGGTCATCACATCTCGAGGCTGTCCTGCTCAATGCACTTTCTGTAGCGCCCACAGGGTCTGGGGGAGCAGATACAGGGTGCGTTCGGTTGATAATGTCCTAAAAGAGATGAGGCTTCTGAAAGACACATATGGTATTGAAGAGATTATGTTTGAAGACGACAATGTGACTGCGAATCCGAAGCGCGCAAAAGAACTTTTCCGGCGCATGGTAGATGAAAGGCTTGATTTTGTTTGGGATACCCCTAACGGGGTTGGTATCTGGGCCATGGATGAGGAAATGATTGACCTTATGAAGGCTTCTGGGTGCATCAAGCTCAACTTTCCTGTCGAAAGCGGTTCCCAGCATGTACTTGACAAGATTATCAGGAAACCAATAAAGCTTTCCCGTGTAAGGGAGTTGATCAGGTATTGCAGGAAAATCAACCTTGATGTGGGGATGTTCCTGGTTGTGGGTATGCCGGGCGAGAAGATTGAAGATATATGGCAGTCCTTCCGGTTTGCTGCTGAATGCGGGGTTTTTGGACCTCTTGTTTCCGTAGCCACGCCCTATCCAGGCACAAAGCTTTTTGACGAATGCATGGAAAAACACTATTTTTCCAGAGAGTTTACCTTAGACGACCTCTTTACCAAGAGTTTTATAATCGAAACCCCTGAGTGGGACGAATCGATGCTCAGGAAAACCCTCTTTAAGGGTTATCTTTATATGAAAGTCAACGAACTCGTTAAGAATCCTTTCCAGTTTATAAAATGGTGTATCAAAAAAACAAAACATCCCTCCACCATAATCGGTCATATAAAAAGAATCATTTCTAAGAAATAGAAAAAAGCATCATGAATCCAAGGGTTAGCATAAATCTTTGCTGTTACAACGGAGAAAACTATCTTCGTGAGGCGTTGGAAAGCATTGCCAATCAAACGTTTAAAGACTGGGAGCTTGTCTTTATTAATGATGGTTCTACCGATTCCACAGAAAAGATAATTCTTGATTTTAAGGAACGTGTTCATCCTGTTATATATCATTATCAGAAAAATAAGGGTTTAGGTACATCCCGTAATGAAGCGCTTAAGCGTTCGCATGGGGTATATATTGCTTTTATTGATCACGACGATGTGTGGTTGCCGGAGAAACTACAGCGACAGGTTGAAATACTCGATAAAAATCAGGATACCGCATTGGTTTATACAAACTATTTTAAGCTCATGCCGAATGGGAAAAAATATCCAGGAAACAGGAAAATGCAGCCCGAAGGGGATATATTTGAATATTTATTATATTATTATTCGATTTGTCTTTCAACGGTGATGGCGAGGAAGGGATCGCTGGAGGAGCTGGACACCATTTTTGATGAGAATTTGGGTTTAGCCGAAGAAACAGATGTCTTCATGCGTATTCTTTACAGAGAAAAAGCATCCTATATAGCGCAGCCACTATCTGTTTACCGTATTCATTCAAGCATGAGCACCGTTAAATACATCGACAAATATCCTGAAGAAAATGCCTATATGGTTGAGAAGTTTAAAAAGATGGACCCTTTCTTTGTAGATAGATACAGCGATGCCCTCAATTACTATGAAGCCAAATTAGGTTATTGGCGAGCGAGAGCTGAAATCGCAAAGGGTTCAACAAAAAAAGCCAGAGAGGCCCTCCGTCCTTATAAGTGGACAGATTACCGGTTTTTTATCCTGTATGTATCGACCTATGTATCGCCCCGATTATGGCGAATTATCCATGACCTTAAGGATAAATGGGTTTACGGGGGAGGTTAGAAAAGGCTTTTGGCAAATAAAGATAATATTTTTGTTACTGGAGCAACGGGCTTTATCGGCAGGCACTTAATTGCTTCTCTGTTGAAAGATGAATTAACGGTATATGCTTTGACGCACGATGATAGTATCGGTTTAGACGGGAAGATCAACATTATAAAAGGTGATATTACAAAAGAAGTTGATGTACCTCCTTATACCACAACCATTTTTCATTGCGCGGGCATTTGGAGCGACAGTGAAACACCATCTGCAAAAGAGCGCATGGAAAAGGTGAACATCAGCGGCACGCAAAAAATTGTTGAAGCGGCTTTAAGACGGAACTGCCGTTTGATTCATCTCGCTACCTCGGCAGTTGTTGGGCAAACAGAAGGAAACTATATTGATGAAACTATAGAATGCTCTCCCCGTAATTTTTATGAACATACCAAATATGAGGCCGAAAAAATTGTCAGAAAAGGTATGGAAATGGGTTTAAAAGCACAAATCCTCAGGCCGACATTCGTCTTTGGTGTGGGAAGAAACCCTGCAGAAGACCCCTTTCTTCAGCTTGTCAATGCTATCAAGGCAGGAAGGTACAGGAATATCGGTAAAGGTAAGGGCATTTATAATATTATACATGTCAGCGAGGTTGTACATGCGCTCCGCATACTGAATAGGGATAATATTCCAAACGGGGGTGTTTATTTTATCAACACCCCCATCAATTTCAATGAGTTTTCCAAGATTGTCAGGTTTGCAACAACAGGGGAAACGGGTGAACTTGCGAGTATCCCTTATCCGCTCATTTTTTTTGCAACAGGGATATTTGCCTTAATATCTTCCATAACAGCCAGGAAAATGCCCCTAACATTTTCAAGGCTGAAAACCTTAACGAATCAAAAGGTGTTTTCCCAGGAACGTTTATTGGGAATAACTGCATACAGGCCTTTATGCAGTGCAGAAGAACACATTGTCCAGGTGTGTCGTGAGTATGGGGAAAGGGGATGCCTTAATTAAAAATCGAGATAGGAAATATCCAAGGCTCCTTTTCGTAGCGAATACCGCCTTTTTTATATATAACTACCTCCTTGGGGTAATCAAGACATTCAGGGCAGAAGGGTTTGAAGTAATTCTGGCTGCACCTCAGGATGAATATTCCCTTATGCTGGAGGCAGAAGGCTTCAGGTATATCCCCATAAAGGAGCTTGACAGAAAAGGGGCAAACGCGTTGAGGGATATGAAGTTAATGCTGGAGCTTTATAAGATTTATAAGACAGAGAAGCCTGCACTGGTTTTGCATTATACAATAAAGCTTAACGTATACGGAACATTTGCCGCAAAACTTGCCAAAACAGGTTCTGTTTGCACAGTCACAGGTCTTGGCTGGTTATTCACGGAAAAAAGCATTAAGACATTAATAGGCAGCTTTCTATATAAAATCTTGTATAAGATTGCGTTTTCAATAGCATTGAGTGTTGTTTTTCAAAACAGGTATGATCAGGAATTTTTTATCAATAACAGATTGGTCAGGAAGGACAAAGCTTTTTTGACTCCCGGTCCCGGGGTTGATACCGACTATTTTTCCCCTGAGTGCTGTCAAGATAAGGGCCAGTATCAAGACAAGTGTATTTTTCTCTTACTGGCAAGGATGCTTTGGGACAAGGGTATTGGGGAGCTTGCGGAAGCGGCAAGGACAGTGAAGCCAAACTATCCTCATGCTGAATTTTGGCTTGTAGGGCCTATGGATAAAGAAAACAGAGCCGCTATATCCGAGAGTACAATAAAAAAATGGGAAGAAGAAGGCATTACTAAATACCTTGGCAAGGTTAATGATGTTCGTCCATTCCTTTGCGGATGCGATGTGGCTGTCCTGCCGTCTTACAGGGAGGGGACGGCAAGTTCACTCATTGAAGCGATGGCTGTAGGAAAACCGGTTATAACCACCGATGCCGTAGGATGCAGGGATGTTGTCGAAGACGGTAAAAATGGATTCTTAGTGCCTGTTAAAGATGATAAAACATTGGCCGATGCTATCATAAAATATATCCTCCTTCCGCAGGAAGAAAAAATTGAAATGGGAAAGTACAGCAGAGAAAAGGCCCTGAGAGAGTTTGACAAGAGGATTGTTATCGATACGTATAGAAAAATAATCAATAATGTCACTGAATGCATCCAATGAAGCGGGTTTTTGACATATTCCTTTCGTCAATTGGATTATTAATTTCCATTCCTTTATGGATAATAATTATGCTTGGAATTAAATTAGAGGATGGAGGACTGGTATTCTATTTACAGGAACGGATGGGAAAAAATGGTAAAATATTTAAGGTCATTAAATTCCGTTCTATGATTGTGGATGCAGAAAAGGAAGCAGGTCCTATACAAGCTACCGAACATGATCCAAGGGTTACAAAAATCGGAAGCCTCCTGAGAAAAACAGCAATGGATGAACTTCCTCAACTTATCAACATCTTTAAAGGTGACATGAGTTTTGTAGGGCCAAGAGCATTGAGACCCGCAGAAAAGGAGGTTTTTGGAAAGGAAGATGAAATCGAGATAGAAAAGATTCCAGGATACCAGAAAAGGCTTGAAGTGACACCAGGGCTTACGGGTCTTGCGCAGGTTTATATTCCGGCTGATGCACCACGCCGCCAGAAGTTTCGTTATGACATACTTTATGTAAAAAAGCAGTCATTTTGTCTTGACATGAAGCTCGTTTTGCTGTCTTTCTGGATTACCTTGAAGGGTAAGTGGGAGTCAAGGGAGAAAAAAATATAAAACAGGCAAAGGGCGATAGGTAATAGGCTATAAGGAATAATGGAGTAAGGATGAATCATAAAATGTATGATGTGATTGTGGTGGGTGCCGGGCCGGCTGGGTTAAATGCGGCACGTTTACTTGCCGGAAAAGGGCTTGAAGTTTTAATAATCGAAGCAAAAGAAGAAGTTGGTAAGGGTGTTATATGTACCGGAATAATTGGTAGAGAAACGTTTGAGAAATTTGATGTTTCTCATGAATCAATAATACAGAGTATTCAGAAGGTAAAATTGATTTCCCCATTGGGAACATCCATCTTTTATAATCATCCCTTTCCTTTTGCTTATATAGTGGATAGGGAAGAGTTTGACAACTACCTCCTGGAACTTGCAATGAAGAACGGTGCAGAAATCAAACTCAAACACAGGGTAATAAATGTGTCTGTAGAGAAAGATTGGGTCGAGATTGGCTGTAAACATACCGAAGGAGAGCTCAGAACATACAGAGGAAAAGTACTGATTCTTGCCACCGGGATTGAGTATGAATTGAATAAAAAACTCGGGCTTGGTTATCCAGCCCGATTTCTCAAAGCAGCTCAGAAATACAGTAGGTGCAACTCGAATGAGTATGTAACACTTCTATTAGGGAACAAGATAGCGAAAGGTGGTTTTGGCTGGATTGTACCTGTGGGAAATGATATGGCAAGAGTAGGGCTAATGACTGAGGGAAATCCAAAGATAGGATTTAAACATATAATTGAAAAGTATCTCCAGGAAGAAGAATACAAAGATTTGCAGCTAAAACCTATTGCACAGGGGGTTGTATCAAAGACATTCCGGGAGAGGGTGCTTGCAGTGGGTGAGGCAGCCGGTCAGGTAAAAACTACCACTGGCGGTGGTGTATATTTTGGGCTTTTATGTTCAGAGATTGCGAGTACTACCATTTTAGAGGCTTTCAAAGATGGAAACTTTAGCAAGAAAAAATTTTCTACGTACGAGAAACAATGGAAGTCTAAAATTGCAGGGGAAATAAGAACTGGATATATTGTAAGAAATTTTTGCGGTAGATTGAGTGACCATCAAATGGAAAGAGTATTTAATATTATTCAATCCGATGGTTTTTTTGATTACATTGCAAAAAATGCTGACTTTGATTGGCATGGCAAGTTTTTGTTAGGTTTTTTAAAGAAAATCTCATATTTTCTCAATCTTTTGCACTAAAGCAGATAGACCAGAGATACCGAAAGAGGGGATGAAAGAGGCGTAAGCCTCTTTTTTTTGTTGCCAGTATTTACTAAAAACCTTATGATACATTGGTTATGAAAATTCTCGATGCACAATATGTGAAAGGGATACTCGTGCCCGAAAGGAAAGACATGTACAACATTCCAGAAATCTGTTTTTTAGGCAGGTCTAATGTTGGTAAATCTTCCATGATCAATACGCTTTTAATGAGAAAGGTTGCAAGGACGAGTTCAACTCCCGGGGCTACAAGAATGATCAACCTTTACAGGGTCCAATATGAGGCAAAGGGTAGCAAGAAATGGATCATGTTTTCAGATTTTCCAGGGTTTGGTTATTCCAAGGTTTCTAAAACTACTTACCAGAGCTGGGAAAAACTCATCGAGGGGTATGTGCTGGAGAATACGTGTATAAGAAGGCTGATATGGGTGTTTGATATCAGGAGGGATATGGATACCCTCGATAAGACACTGATAGAATGGATAGAGGATAATAGGTTAGATGTTTCTCTTGTGCTTACCAAAGCTGATAAAGAAAGCTCGAATGTTGTGGCGAAGAGAAAGGCATTATTCAGCAATTATGTTGAGAATAGCCAGATATTTGTTTTTTCTTCCAAGGACGGGACAGGAAGGAAAGAACTTCTCTCCCATATTCTAACTGTAGTGTAATATAGTGAACGAGAGGTTACGAGTTCCGAGTTAAGTATTTAAAACCGTAACATATGTAACCAGCAACATGCTTAAGTAATGTCTATTACCGGGGCTTGCACCTGTCCCCGTAAGGGGGTCGCCCCCTCCCCAAGCAAAGCTTGTGGAGCCTCCCCCTCTCGCTCGCTGTGCAAGCTGGATAGATTCCCACGGGCTTGCCCGTGGGAATCTATAAATTATCTTAAATCGTTAAGTTTAAATATTGATTTAAATATATAACCTTTTGATTCTATTGCTTCTTTCCCACCTTCAAGCCTATCCAGTAGTGCAATAATACCCTCCACTGTGTAGCCTTCGCTTTCAGTAATTTCCACTGCCCTCAAAGAAGACCCGCCTGTAGTTACAACATCTTCGAGTATCACCACATTCATACCTTTCCTCAAGTTTTTTTCACCTTCTATCCATAGGTTTTTCCCATGCCCTTTTGGTTCTTTTCTTATAAAGAATCCTGCCAGATTGTCTTTTAAGTTATAAGAGCTTAAAACGACAGCACAAACAAGCGGATCAGCCCCCACACTCACCCCGCCGACAGCCTCTACCCCAGGTATTTCTCGAACCATTCTATACATAATGTTACCCGTAAGGTGCATGCCTTCAGGGTTCAGGGCAGTTTCGCGTGCATCAATGTAGAATGTGCTTTTTTTGCCACTTTTTAAGATGAATTCCCCTTCCTCATAGGATAATTTCTTGAGAATCTGCAGTAATCTTGTCCTTTCATCCATGTTCACCTCTTTACAAATAGTTCCATCTGTTCAAGTTCCATATCCCATGGAAATTTAGATGGGTATGTACCAGAAAAACATGCATCACAATATGTATATTCACCATTTCCCAATGCCCTCTTCATACCGTCTATGGTGAGGTATTCAAGCGTATCGGACGTCATATATGTGTTTATTTCTTCTACATTATGAGAAGATGCAATAAGCTCTCTTCGTGAAGGGGTATCTATACCATAGAAACAGGGAAACATTGTAGGCGGTGAGCTAACCCTGAAATGTATCTCTTTTGCTCCATACTGCCGTAACATCTTGATGATTTTTCTGCCCGTTGTTGCCCTCACCACTGAATCATCTACTACAATGATCCTTTTCCCTTTTACTATGTCATGAATTGCATTGAGCTTCAGTTTCACACCAAAATGCCTGATTGATTCTTCAGGTTCAATGAATGTCCTGCCCACATAGTGGTTTCTTATGAGACCCAACTCAAAAGGTATCCCTGCTTCCTGTGCGTAGCCAATGGCAGCCCCTATCCCTGAATCCGGTATCGGGATTACCATGTCAGCATCCACGTGCGTATCCTTTGCTAATTCCTTTCCAAGGGCTTTCCTGACAGAATACACTGTCCTGCCGAACATGTAGCTATCAGGGCGTGCAAAATAGATATACTCGAATATACAGAACTTTGGACTCATTTTTTTGAAAGGTCTGAATGTCTTTATACCATCCTTGTTTATGCAGAGAATTTCACCTGGTTTTATTTCTCTTAAATATCGTGCTTCTATAAGGTCAAAGGCGCATGTCTCACTGGAAATAACAAAGGAGTCCTTTAATTTTCCGAGGACAAGCGGTCTGAACCCATAAGAATCCCTCACCGCTATAAGCTCTTTATCGGTCAATACAACGAGAGAATATGAACCCTCTACCCGTCGGAGTGCACTTATCAGCCTGTCAAGGGTTGTGTTCTCATGAGAAAGGGCTATAAGGTGGATGATAGCCTCTGTGTCGGTGCTTGATTGGAAGATAGAACCATAATTTTCAAGTTCATCCTTTATAACTTTTGCATTGGTAAGGTTTCCGTTATGCGCAATGGCAATATTGCCTTTTGAGTATTCAACGACCAGAGGCTGGGCATTCCCGAGATTGCTTGACCCTGCCGTTGAGTATCTCACATGCCCGATTGCTGAATGCCCTTTAAGTCTCTTGAGGACTTCTTCATTAAATATATCGGATACGAGACCCATTTCCCTGTGGGACTGCATACCATATCCGTCAGTGCTTGCTATTCCAGCGCTTTCCTGCCCCCTGTGCTGAAGGGCATGAAGACCGAGATAAGCAATATTTGAAGCATTCTTGTGATTAAATATTCCAAAGATACCGCACATTTTTTTATTTACCTTTTTCCAATTTAATTAGTTCCTGTTCAAAGAACCCGACGATTTCTTCGTCCATCAGGTAAAGGTTGATTTCTCTTAATGGTGTGCTTTCGTTCCTTATGAATGTTACCACTTCATTGACTATTATATTTGCACAGCTTTCCTTTGGGAAGCCAAAGATGCCAGCACTTATGGCAGGCATTGAAAGTGTTTTGAATCCCTTCTCCGTTGCAAGGGTCAGCGTGTTTCTGATAGCGTTTTTGAGTTTTTCTTCCTCTTGCCCCTCACCCCATCGAGGCCCAACTGTATGGATAACAAATCGTGCCTTTAAACTACCTCCTGTGGTGATAGCGCAGTTTCCTACAGGCACGAAGCCTATCTTATTGCTTTCTTCCTGAATAATTCTGCCTCCTTTTCTCACGATAGCGCCTGCCACTCCTCCCCCGTGTTGCAGGTGTGAGTTGGCCGCATTGACAATAACATCCACATCGCTTTCGGTCAAATCACCTTTAATGATTCTGATATTAGTGTTTTTTATAGAAACCTGTTTCATTTTTAAATCTTCCCTTCCGTCATTGCTGATAGAAGTGAGGCAATCTTGTTTTTAACGAATTTCTAAATCCTGAGCACCAAACTCTCAATAAATTCATAATTTTAAGATTTTAAACAAGTTTCGAAATTGATTGATTTGGATTTGTTTAGGAGTTAGATATTCGGATTTAGGATTTATAATCAACTCAATAATTACCATTTCCATATGATTATATTGTAATATAAAAATCAGAAATGGGAAAGAAAAATGACTATCTCGGTCTTCCAGTCCATTCTTTAAAAGGCGTGGGTCCGAAGATTTCAATCCTGATGGAAAGAAAGGGGATAAAAACCATTGAGGACCTGTTTTACTTTTTACCGATAAGGTATGAAGATAGAAGGCATCTCCGTAAAATAAGCGAGATAAAAGAGGGAGAAAAGGCGCTTATTGTCGCTAAGGTGGTTGCATCGAAATCGTTATTTTTCCGGCATTTCCGTAAAAAGGCTTACGAGGCAATTGTTGATGATGGAACAGGGAGCATTTCAGTGAAGTGGTTTCAGTGGATTTCCCAGTATTTGAAAAATGTGTGCAGGAAAGGCAATATACTCTTACTCTCAGGTATGGTGGGTAAATTTGGTAATAGATTGCAGATGGTCCATCCCGATATTACAATCCTGGAAGATGAGAATGAGATAGAAGCCTATAAAGCGATTGTTCCTGTTTACTCAGAAATAGAGGGGTTAAAACAGGGAACATTGAGGAATCTTATTAAAAGGGCCTTTGAAGATTATGGGGGTCATATTAAGAGCATTGTGCCGGCAGAAATAGAAAAACTCTATGGCCTTGTTCCTCTCTATGAGGCATTTCTTAAGCTACAATTTCCCGATGACGATGTTTCGTCCCAAACTTCTTCCTTAGAACTGCTTACCTCTTTACGCCATAGATACCTTGAGCGTCTCATTTTTGAGGAGTATTTTCTGTTTCAATTAGCACTACTTATGAAGAGAGGTGAGGTGAAAAAGGAACAGGGGATCAATTTCCAGGCAAAAGGTGCGTATTACAACAGGTTTGAAAAGGGATTGCCCTTTAAGTTGACGTCAGCCCAAAAAGGGGTTTTGAAGGAAATAGAAGGTGATATGGTACGTAATGAGCCAATGAACAGGCTTTTACAGGGGGATGTCGGGTGTGGTAAGACCATTTGTGCTATTTTGGCCGCTTGCATTGCAATTGACAGTGGCTACCAGGTTGCTTTCATGGCACCCACAGAAATACTTGCCGAGCAACACTATCTGACCATCCATCGGGTATTTGAGGGCATGGGTATTCCTCTGACATTTTTAAGGGGTAATATGGGAAAGGAAAGAAGAGAAGTTCTTGAAGGGATAAAAAAGGGGAAAATCAGGGTAGCAATAGGAACCCATGCCCTTATTCAGGAGGATGTGGAGTTCGAAAAACTTGGCCTTGTTGTTATTGATGAACAACATAGGTTTGGGGTTATCCAGCGAAAACTCTTAAAAGAGAAAGGGTCAGGGGTCGGGGGTCAGAGGTCAGAAGATAGGGTTCGAGGGTTCGAGGGTTCGAGGGTTCAAGGGGAAGAGGTGAAGGATGTCCCCGTGGATTTTCAACTCGCAATCCGCAATCCGCAATCCGCAATTCACTCTGTTCCCGACACATTGGTCATGACTGCAACCCCGATTCCGAGAACACTCTCAATGGTAGTGTATGGCGACCTTGATGTGTCTATTATTGACGAGATGCCAGAGGGGAGGCAGAAGATCTGGACAAAGGTGTTTCTTGATAAGAACAAGAATACCGTATATGGAATGATTGAAGAGGAGCTGAAAAAAGAGCGTCAGGTCTTTATTGTGTACCCATTGGTGGAAGAATCAGAGAAGGTGGAGCTTTTAAATGCAAAGGAGATGGCGGCATATTTTCAGAAGTCAGTCTTTCCTTCATACAGGGTTGGATTGCTTCACGGAAGAATGAAGGCTGAAGAAAAGGAAGCAACAATGTTCAGGTTTAAAAACAGGGGGATTGATATACTTGTATGCACAACAGTCATCGAAGTAGGAATAGATGTACCGAATGCCACGATGATCATAATCGAACACGCAGAGCGATTCGGGCTCTCTCAGCTCCATCAGTTGAGAGGGAGGGTAGGACGGGGCTTGCATCCGTCAAAATGTATCTTAATTACATCAGAAAAGAAAACAGCTCTGGCAACGAAGAGGCTCAAAGTCATGGAAGAAACTACGGACGGGTTTGTAATTGCCGAAGAGGATATGAAGCTCAGGGGGCCAGGCGATATGCTTGGTGTAAGGCAGGCCGGGTTACCACATTTCAGGGTAGGGGACATAGTAAAGGATGTAAATATCATGATACATGCGAGAAAGGTTGCTGAAGAGGTGATGCACAAATTTACCGCTGATGATGTAGTTAAAATTAATGAAAAAGTTATGGAAAGATGGGAAAATAATATTCATTTCAGCGATATAGCGTAAAACATTTAAACAACTGTTCTTCGTTCCAAGTTAGTCTTCCCATTGAAGAAAAACATTTGAATTATTTATTATCAATAAGTTACAATCCTTATATACAAAAATTTAGATAATCTCTGAAAAAATACGTTTAACAAGTACGGTTTTGGGCAACCTTGTATGAATGTAGCCAACCATCAGGAAAAGGTTAATTTTATCTGGTCAATAGCGGAGTTACTTCGTGATGATTTCAAGCGGAGTAAATACCAGGATGTTGCGCTACCGCTTACCGTGCTTCGCCGTCTCGACTGTGTTCTTGAGAAGACAAAGCCTGAAGTGTTGAAAAAATATGAGCAATACAAAGATAGACTGAGCGACCTTTCAGGCATTCTCACAAAAGCAAGCGGATATAGTTTTTACAATACCTCGCCTTATGATTTCAGGAAACTCCTCGATGACCCCAAAAACATTGGGAAGAATCTACTTCTCTACATCAATAGTTTTAGCCCAAATATGCTTGAGATTATTGATAAATTCAAGTTTCATAACCAAATAGATGCCCTTGAAGAGTCAAACCTAACCTATAAAGTTATAGAACGTTTCAGCAGTCTTGACCTCCATCCTGATAAAGTAAGCAACCTGGAGATGGGGTATATTTTCGAAGAATTGATACGAAGATACAACGAGGCATCAAACGAAAACCCAGGTGAACATTTTACTCCAAGAGAGATTATCCGGCTCATGGTCAATCTCCTTTTTGTCCCCGACCTTGATGTATTAAAAAGAGAGCGTATTATCAAGACTGTGTATGACCCTGCCTGCGGGTCAGGGGGGATGCTCACGGAAGCCAAAGAATGGATTTTAAAAAGCATTAATCCTTCTGCCCAGATAGAGCTTTTCGGTCAGGAGGTAAACCCGGAAACCTTTGCAGTCTGTAAGTCGGATATGCTTATTAAAGGGGAAAATGCCGATAATATCAAGTTTGGCTCAACCCTTTCCAATGATCAGTTGCTCACCATGAAATTTGACTACATGCTCTCCAATCCTCCCTACGGCAAGGAATGGAAAAAGGACGAAGATGCCGTGAAGAAGGAGGCAGAAAAGGGATATCGAGGCAGGTTCGGTGCAGGGCTCCCCCGTATCAGTGATGGTCAACTCCTTTTTCTCCAGACAATGATTGCCAAGATGCAACCTGCAGATGGCGGCAGCAGGATAGCCATTGTTTTTAACGGTTCGCCCCTTTTCACGGGTGATTCGGGAAGCGGTGAAACTGAGATTCGCCGCTGGATAATAGAAAATGATTGGCTGGAGACAATCGTTGCTTTACCGGATCAGCTTTTTTACAATACCGGCATTTATACATATATCTGGATTTTATCAGACCGTAAGAGACCGGAGCGCCAGGGGAAGGTACAGATTATCAATGCTGTTATGTTTTTTGAAAAGATGCGGAAAAGTCTTGGCGATAAGCGGAATTACATCTCTGACGAACAAATAGAGACTATTACCAAAATCTATAATGAATTCAGGGAAAACAAATTCTGTAAAATTTTCGATAACAGTTTCTTCGGCTACCGCAAAGTGACGATTGAGCGTCCCCTTAGACTTAACTTTCAGGCATCCCATGAACGGATCGAGCGTATTAAAACCCAGCCTGCATTTATAAATATTGCAAAGAGCAACAAGAAAGACCCCTCAAAACAGGATATAGAAGAAAAACAAGGATTGCTTTTTCAGGAACTCATTTTGAGAGCTTTACAAAGTGTCGGGGATACACTTTATAAAAATATGGATGCCTTCAGCAACATCCTGGATAATACTTTCAAGGATTACGGCATTATAGCCGATATACCCCTTAAAAAAGCGATTATTCAGGCGCTTTCAGAACGGGATGCGACTGCCGATGTGGTCGTTGACAAAAAGGGAAACCCCGAACCGGATCCGGAACTGAGGGATTATGAAAATATACCACTTGACCAAGGTGTATATGATTACTTCGAGAGGGAGGTACTGCCACATGTGCCGGATGCATGGATAAGCACCGATAAAAAATACAGAGACCATAAGGATGGCAAGATCGGTAAAATTGGATATGAAATCAATGTAACACGTTATTTTTATGAGTATAAACCTCTGCGGCCAATCGAAAAGATTGACAGAGACATTAAGAAGCTTGAAGAAGAAATCCTTGAGATGTTGAAGAATATATAAGGGGGTCAAATGGAGACGACAAAAATTGCGGTTTTCAAAGGGAAAGAGATAAGAAAAACAATCCATAAAAATGAATGGTGGTTCGCGATTGTTGATGTTGTTGATGTATTGACAGATTCAACAGACCCGTCCGGATATATTAAAGATATGCGCCGTCGTGACGCGGAGTTATCCAAAGGGTGGGGGCAAATTGCCACCCCCCTTTGGATAGAAACTCCTGGGGGAAAACAAAAGGTTAATTGCGCCAATACGGAAGGCATGTTCCGCATAATCCAATCTATTCCTTCCCCAAAAGCTGAACCATTCAAACGATGGTTGGCCAAAGTTGGATATGAACGTGTTCAGGAGATAGAAGACCCTGAGCTTGCAACAAAACGGACAAGGGCGCTGTATAAAGCAAAAGGCTATTCAGATGACTGGATTGAAAAGAGGATGAGGGGTATTGCAATCCGTGAAGAACTGACCGATGAATGGGAGAAAAGAGATGTCAGAGAAGAGAGGGAATATGCAATCCTGACTGCCGAAATATGCAAAGGCACGTTTGACATGACGCCTTCCGAATATAAGAAATTCAAAAACTTGAAAAGCGAGAATCTGCGTGACCACATGACCGACCTTGAACTTATCTTCTCCATGCTCGGTGAGGCGGCAACAACAGAGATCACCAGAAGTAAAGACGCTCGTGGGTTTGACAAGAACAAAGAGGCAGCACGGGAAGGCGGAGAGGTATCAGGCAAAGCACGTGAAGACCTTGAACGAAAAACAGGCAAAAGGGTCACAAGCAGGGGGAACTATCTGAGAGCACCACAGAATAAGCCGCTTCAAAGGAAAGTTGAGAGGCTGTCAGGCAAAAAAGTAAAATGATGCAGGGCATAACCAGCACAAAGAGAATATATCCATCTTACCCGAAATACAAAGACGCCGGCATCGAATGGCTGGCAAGGATACCGGAAGGGTGGAAGGTGAAACGGCTTAAGGACGTTGCCCTCATAAATCCTGAAACCCTGCCCGAGAATACAGACTCAAATTTTCTTATGAAATATATAGATATAACAGGTGTTACATTAGATAGCTTGGTTGCTGATCCGGTTGAACTTTATTTTAAGGATGCTCCAAGCAGGGCAAGGCGGGTTGTGAAAGAAGATGATGTAATATTGTCAACTGTAAGAACATATCTAAAAGCCATTGCTTATTTTCAAGAACCTGAACCAAATTTCATTGCTTCAACGGGTTTTGCTGTATTAAGAGCAACACAAAAAGTCATTCCAAAGTTCTTGTATTATCTTGTGAGAAATCAAAGGTTTATTGATTCGGTCATGGCTTATTCTGTTGGCGTAAGCTATCCGGCGATCAATTCCTCAACTTTGGGTTGTTTAAAAGTCTGGTTGCCCACGATTGAGGAACAGCAGGCCATCGTCTATCTTCTTGACCGAGAAACTGGAAAAATAGACCAACTAATTGAAAAAAAGCAAAAATTTATTGAGCTTATGAAGGAAAAACGCATAGCGCTTATCAGCAATGCAGTTACAAAAGGCCTTAACCCTAATATAAGAATGAAAGAAAGCGGCATAGGGTGGGTTGGTAAAATACCGGAAGGGTGGGAGGCAAAGAAAATAAAATATGTATTCGTCGTCATTAATGGCGCGACTCCAAGAAGCGAAAACCCTGATTATTGGAATGGCGAAATTTGTTGGATTACCCCAGATGATTTGGGCAAATTGCAGTCTGATTCAATCATCAGTTCTGAAAGGCAGATTACGAATGAAGGCTATACGAGTTGTGGTACAACAATTGTTCCAGCGGGAAGCTTAGTATTATCAACTCGGGCACCTATAGGTCATTTAGGAATTGCAAACGTCAGTCTTTGTACAAATCAAGGTTGTAGATCGTTAAAATTTAAAAATGTACAGAATTCAAAAAAATATTTTTATTACTTGCTGTCAGTATTAAAAAACAAATTTGATTCATTGGGACAAGGCTCAACCTTCAAAGAATTGAGCAAGACCAAATTGGAATCAGTACTGATACCTTATCCAAACCCTGTTGAACAAGGTCAGATAGCTAATTTCCTTGACCGAGAAACCTCAAAAATAGACTCTCTCATCCAAAAAATTGAAATCCAGATTGAAAAGCTGAAAGAATATCGCACCGCATTGATTTCCGAGACGGTAACGGGTAGAATCATGGTGGAATGATACATGGACATTTCTGAAAAATCCTTTGAAGAGCATATTGAATCGGTTTTGTCCTCTAAAGAATCGGGTTACCGGAAGCGCAGTCCTGAAGATTATAACCGTGAAACCTGTCTTGATGAGGATATGCTTTTCGAATTTATTTACGCCACACAACCTGAAGAATGGGAAAAACTTAAACAACAACATGGCAGGGATATTAAACAGCGCTTCGTCGCGCGTCTCAAAAAGGAGATAGAGACAAGGGGGACGCGTGATGTCTTGCTCAAGGGTGTCAAGGACTATGGTTCTACCTTCCAGCTTGTCTACTTTGCCCCGGAAAGCTCATTCAACGAGGAGCATGCGCGCCTGTATCGAAGCAATATCTTTTCCCTTATCCGTCAACTCAAATACAGCGAGAAAAGCAAGAATTGTATTGATACTGTACTTTTCTTGAACGGTTTGCCGATTATTACGATTGAACTCAAGAATTATCTTACAGGTCAGAACGTCCAGAATGCAATCAAACAATACCGTTATGACAGAGACCCAAGGGAACCCTTGTTCCTTTTCAAACGCTGTCTTGTCCATTTTGCCGTTGATAATGACCTGATCTATATGACCACGAGGCTTTCCGGAAAATCTACCTATTTTCTCCCTTTCAATAAAGGTTATGAAGGCGGAGCAGGGAATCCGTCCAATCCTGTGGGTTTTAAAAGCTCATACCTATGGGAAGAGGTCTTACAGAAACAAAGCCTTCTTGAAATCATTTCCGATTTTCTCGTTGTTACAAAAGAGACTGCCTTTGATGAAAGCGGAAACGAACAGATTAGGGAAACCCTCATATTCCCCCGTTATCACCAGCTTGATGCTGTGCGCAAGATGGTGGCGGATGCACGGGGAATGGGTGTACCGCAGCAGTACCTTATCCAGCACAGCGCAGGCAGCGGAAAGACAAAGACAATCTCCTGGCTTGCCCACAGGCTCGCAAGCCTCCACAACATATATAGCAGAAAAGTTTTCGATACGGTGGTTGTTGTATCTGACAGGCGCGTGATAGACAAGCAGCTTCGAGACCAGGTAAAACAGTTCGAGCAGGTGGACGGCGTGGTGGAAGCAGCGGACAAACATTCATCACAACTCCTTGAGGCGCTTAATCAGGGCAAAAAGATTATCGTTACTACCTTGCAGAAATTTCCCTACATCGTTGCCCAGGCCAAAAAAGATAAAAACAAGACTTATGCGGTTATCATTGATGAGGCGCATTCTTCACAGTCGGGGGAAAGCACGAAAAGCCTGAAAAAGGTGCTCGGTTCGCTTGAGGAAGCGGAAAAGAATAACGAAAAAGAAGAAGAGAAAGATGTTGAAGATTATGTGTTGGAGGAGATTCAGAGGCGCGGACGCCAGCCGAATGTGAGCTTCTTTGCATTTACTGCAACTCCCAAGAGCAAAACCTTTGAGATATTCGGAAGGAAAAACAAGGAAGGAAAACCAGAGCCTTTCCATCTCTATACGATGCGACAGGCCATAGAAGAGATGTTTATCCTCGATGTGCTTAAGAACTACACGACCTTCAAGGTGTATTTCAATCTCCTTAAAAAGATAGAAGATGACCCTGAATATGAAAAGAAAAAGGCGGTTTGTCTCCTCAAATCATACGCTGACCTCCATGACCATGCCATTGAAAAAAAGACCGAACTTATCATAGAACATTTCCTAAGGCATGTGATGCACAAGATAAATGGACGGGCTAAGGCGATGATGGTGACACGTTCACGACTCCATGCGGTAAGATACAAACTTGCCTTTGATAAATATCTAAAAGAGCACCAGAGCCCTTTTAAAACCCTTGTAGCCTTCTCCGGCGCTGTTGCAGATGGCGGAAAGGACTATACGGAAGCAGGGATGAACAGACTTCGAAGTGAAAAGATAACAGTAGAGACTTTGAAACTCCCTGAGTACAGATTCATCGTTGTAGCGAACAAGTTCCAGACAGGTTTCGACCAGCCGCTCCTCCATACAATGTATGTGGATAAAAAGCTCGGTGGCGTAAATGCAGTCCAGACATTAAGCCGCTTAAACCGTGTCCATCCCGGAAAGGAAGACACGATGGCGCTCGATTTTGCAAATACAGAAGATGAAATCCAGAAGGCATTCCAGCTTTACTACGATCGAACCATACTCACGGACACCACCGACCCCAATAAGCTCTATGACCTTGAAAGACAGTTGCACGAATTTCACATCTTCGGGAAAGACGATGTTGACTCTTTTGCCGGTAAATTCTATCTGCCGGATGCAAAACAGGAGGAACTCCACCCGATCCTTGACGATGTAGTCCAGAGGTTCTTAGGTAAAACCCTTGAAGAGCAGGTTGATTTTAAAGAACAGGCAAAGAATTACATCCACCTCTACGCCTTTTTGTCCCAGATTATCTCCTTTAAAGATGTGGGGCTGGAAAAGCTATATTCTTTCCTCAGGATGCTCTCAAGAAAGCTCCCTGTTATCAGAGAAAAGATGCCCCTTGAGATTACGGAAACTGTCAACATGGATACCTACCGGATACAGCAGATATCGAGCGGAAGCATCATATTGGAAAAGACAACGGGTGAGCTGAAGCCAATAGAAGGTCTCGGGACAGGGAAGAAATCAACAGACGAAAAGGAACGCCTCTCCCTCATCATTGAAGAAGTGAACGAAAGATTCGGTACAGACTTTGACGAAGGAGATAAGGTGTTTTTTGCAGAGCTCGAGGCAAGGCTCGTTGCAAATGAGACACTTCTTGAAAGTTTGAAAACCAATACAAGAGATGCCCTCAAGCTTGTCTATAACCACATTTTTGAGGACCAATTGCACGATATGGTAGAAGCCAACTTTGAGATTTATAAAAAAATCATTGAAAACATAGAGTTCGGTAAATTTGTGAAGGACAAGATGTTTGACGAAGTATATTCGAGGCTGAGCGAGAGGAGCGAACAAATATAAAGCTATTGGACTAAGAAAATTATCCATGAATTATCCGTATAACTGGATTTTAAAAAAAGTGGGGGCAAAGAGATGAGAAAAGCCAAGATAGTGTGTACGATAGGACCGGTGACAAGCAGCGAGAAACAATTGAAGACCCTTATTGAGAACGGGATGGACGTGGCGAGGCTAAATTTTTCTCACGGTGATCATGCCACCCATGGGCTTATAGTGGACAGGATCAGGCAGCTTGCATCAAAACTCCAGAAAAATGTAGCCATTTTGCAGGATTTGCAGGGCATAAAGATACGGGTAGGGGGGCTGAAGGGAGAGAAGGTTCACCTGAATAAAGGCGATCACATTACAATTGCCGCAGGCGAAGGCACAGGAGATGAAAAGCGTTTATTTGTCTCTTATCCGTGGCTGATAGAGGATGCAAAAGCGGGTGACACGATTCTTCTCGATGATGGACTTATGAAGCTGGAAGTAGAGAAAAAAGAAAAGGATTCTCTGATGGCAAAGGTTATAGAAGGTGGGATACTGAAAGAGCATAAAGGTGTTAATCTTCCACATATGAAGATAAAACCAGGATCGTTTATGGAGAAAGATAAGAGAGACCTTGAGTTTGGCATCCAGAAGGGTGTTGATTTTGTGGCTCTATCATTCGTGAGAACCCCAACTGATGTGAAGGTTGTAAGGCAGTGGCTTTTAAAAAGGGGCGCAGAGATACCTCTCATAGCAAAAATTGAGAAAGAGGAGGCGATACATAATATAGACGGTATCATGCGTGTAGTTGATGGAATAATGGTTGCAAGGGGAGACCTCGGGGTGGAGATGCCTCTTGAAGAAGTCCCTATGTTTCAGAAGATGCTGATAGATAAGGCGAATAAAAGCGGATGTCTCGTGATCACTGCCACGCAGATGCTTGAATCCATGACCCAGCATTCACGGCCTACAAGGGCGGAAACGACCGATGTGGCGAATGCGGTGATTGACGGGACAGATGCGCTGATGCTGTCAGGGGAGACCTCGGCAGGGAAATACCCGATTGAGGCTGTCAAAGTAATGGACAGGATTATTGTGTATACCGAAAGTTCCATGCCGCCTTCGATGCCAAAGAGGAGGGGTATAGATAAAATCGGGTTTACAGATGAAGCTTCAGGTTTCCCGGAAGCCGTTGCTCAAGCTGCTTCCCGTGCAGCAGAGGATGTAGGGGCTAAGTGGATTGTGGCGTTTACAAGGTCGGGATTCACTGCCCGTCTTATATCTAAATTCAGACCACGAACGCCTGTGATTGCTTTTTCTCCTGACGAGAAAGTGGTGAGGCAGATGTCAATGTACTGGGGTGTGATACCTCATCTTGTGAGACACCTTGAAAATACTGATGTGCTCATCAATGAGGTCGATACCTTGTTAATAAAGTTAGGATATGCGAAAACAGGTGATAAGGTGATAATAGTAGCAAGTCATCCTCCCTCAACATCAGGGAGAACAAATTTTATGAAAATGCATGAGGTTAGGGGAGCATGAGGTATTGCCGATTTCCGATTTGAAATTCCTTAAGTTCATTGGCCGATACCTTCATTTTGGCAAAGCAGGCTTGCGGCTGCCGGTAACTGGTTTTAAGTGCATTTCAATCCAAAATCCCTCTACTTTTCTTCCAGATACACATCGCCCTCAATATCTAATCGACTCCCTTTCAGTTTGCTAACGAGTTCCTCCTTGTCAAGTGCAAAGAGAGGACTGATTTCTATCTGGGTATCAGGTGGAATGGCCATGCCTGTTTCTTCAAGCCAGCCTCTGTAGAGGTTGTTCATCGCCCGGGAAGCTGTTTCCGGTGAATCTGCACCTTCTCTGTTTTTTACAGGAGAGAATTCTTCATTGCGGGCTACTTCCATACAGCAGGTTTTTTCAGTGAGGGAAATGGCATCAAATACAAAGGTTTCAAACTTCCAGCACTGCGTTTTTGTCAGTTTCCCATTAGGACCGATGGCTTGAACACTCTTCTCTGCACAGTGATAGGGCAGGGCAAATCCTCTTTGGGTAAGACGCCTTATAAAGGGAAGGCCCAGCACATGGATAGCCGTGTTGCCGGCCCAGTAAAGAATGTCTCCATGATCATCAAGAGCGGACATCTTTTCAGGACTCAAATCGCTGTATTCAATGATTGTATCCCTACCATTCACCGATACATACACACCGACCTTTTCCTTAATGTTTATACGCCTCACTACCTTTGTAGAAATGTCAGCATTCATCATGATGTGGTAGCCTAAAAAGACTGGATCGGCTATTCTTACCAGGGGATTATCAATCTGACAGTAAAAAAGCTCCGAGACACCTTTCTCTATCAGGTATGTGAGAAGGCCTGAGTCGTACAATGCTTTGAGAGAACCACCATGTCCATCAGGGTTCATAAAAAGGTTTGTCTCGTCTCTTAAAAGTAACTTACTGTCAGGTGTGATGCTTGGTAACATGCCCTGTTGAAAAAAATGGATACTGTCCCTGTCAAAGCCGAAAAAATTGTGGGATTCAAAAAAATTCAATGTATCCTGGTGGTTTTCAATACTTGTCATTATTAAAAGTGGAATGGTTGTGTGATACCGCATAGACATTGCCTGCAGTGATTCAGAGAAGAGTTGAAACAAGGTCTTTTTCTCTACAGGTGTAATAGGAAATGTGCCTTTTGGACCCTCGAAGCCGAGCCTTGACCCTTGACCGCCGGCAACAATGAGAGCTGCTATCTTCTCCTTACGGATCAACGATTCTCCAATTGTACGTGCTTTTTCCTTAAAGGCTTTTTCTTCGGACGATGTCGGGATGGTTATGATGGAGGCTGGTCGAATATCCTGAGTAATACGGGAAAGGGTTTGTTTATGACAAAAATCCTTATGTAATGCAAAAATCAGATCAAAGTCCAGTCCTTCTAAACCTTGGAGGAATGTGTTCTGTTTTTGGGGGGATAGATTTTTGTAATGGTCCAGTATATGATGCTGGTTATGTTTTTTAAAAATTCTCAAAAATTTTCTCTCTGTCATCTTTCATCCTCCCTCTATAATACAAAAAATTATTCCATTCTCCCTACAAAAGTCAATTCCATTTGTTTTTCTTGTTGTGAATAGGTTATTTTTATCATACTATTGGTTTTAGTATGAGATAATGGTAAAATTAACCATTCAGGCTTGAGCATTCTATTACCGAGTTTTGGGGGAAACATGGGAAACGTAAAAGTATTATTGATTCAAGATAGTAAAGATGACAGGATGGCCTTTAAACGATTCATTAAAGTTGAAAATATTCCCTATGACTATGACATTGCTAAATCGCTTTCAGAAGCAAATAAATTTTTGAGAACAAAGAAATTTGATATTATCATCATAGACCATGTATTACGTGATGGAACACCCTTTGACATCCTGAATGTAATCATCAACACCCCAATAATAGTATCAACAGAAGCCGGTGGTGAAGAAGCAGCGGTAAAACTTATGAGAGCAGGTGCATACGGTTATCTTATTAAGGATAAAGAGCGCCATTACCTTAAGGTCATACCAATTGCTATAGAAAATGCACTGAAAAGAAAAGAATATAAAAAAAGGTTGAAATTATTATCCCATGTTGTCATGAACGTGAATGACAGTATCTATGTTACTGATATGAATGACAATATTGTCTTTATCAACAAAGTATTTCTTGAGACCTACGGGTATGAGGAAGAGGAAATTATTGGGCAAAAAAGTATAATTCTCGGTGAAGTTGGCTGGAAGGGTGAATATATTCAAAAAAGAAAAAACGGGAGTGAATTGCCCGTGATGATCACTAAATCCACAGTGGTATTGGAGGAAAAGGAGAATGAATATGCTTTTGTAATTGTAGCCAGAGATATAAAAGAACGTAAAACAATGGAAGAAACGATCAGCCTTATGGCCCGTCATGATGCGCTCACCGGGTTGCCCAACCAATTACTCTTCAATGATCATCTAAGAATTGCAATGTCCCAGGCAGATCGGAGTCGGAAAAAAGTTGCGGTAATCATGCTCGATCTGGATGATTTTAAGAGTGTCAATAGCAAATTAGGACACAATGTTGGAGACCTCCTCCTCCAGGCTGTTGCAAAACGCTTGAAGACCTTTTTACGGAAAAGTGATACCGTTGCGAGAATAGGCGGTGATGAATTTGTGATTATGTTGAGCGAAATCACTAGAGAAGCAGATGCCTCTAATATTACTAAGAAAGTTCTCGATACTTTTAAAAAACAATTTATATTTGACGATTATACACTCAATATCACAGCCAGTATCGGCATTACCATCTATCCAACAGATGGCAATAACGCTGATACATTAGTGAGAAATGCTGATATTGCCATGAACAATGCGAAAAAGATAGGTGGAAATACCTACTACTATTTTCATACGATGAAGAATATAGATAGGATGGTATTGTAAAAGACAGCGGATATTATTAGTGTAACCTTTAAAGCCAGCATTTCACATAGTTTAAACGTTTTTTAAAGTCTTTTAAAATTCTGACGGTTAATGCTGTGTTACGCTCAGATTGTCAAAAGCTGCCTTCGTTTTATTCCAGCTTCTCAAACCACCCATACCAGAGGTAAAGGTATTATCTTGAAAATCCAGCACAGGCTGACTATCAATCTTGATTATGTGGTGGTCGCCCTGGACACTTACAGAAATTTCATGGGATTGATTGTAAACGGGAAAATTAGGTGGCATGTTAACCTGTTGAAAAGGCTGTTGTTCCTGACCATTCACAACCTTTCTCACGACAAATTTATTACCCAGGCCAGGATCATACTGGAAGACGTAGCCTGTCATGTTTGATTTTCCATCGGCCCGATAATAGATGCCATATCCATTACCCTTTGTCAGGGTGGCATTCACTTTAATATCGTAATCTTTCCAGGTTTTGTCACCAAAAGCAAGTCTGTGTTCCTGCCCGATGCCTGTTGGGTTCAGTGCTCCATTGGTTATTGACCATGAGCCCTGTAAAGGACTTAATCCCTTCATGTTATTGAATTCTGTGGAAAACAACACTGATGGACCAACCGGAAGGTTAGACGGAAAGTAATGAACAGAACATCCAAGGTTCCTGAAAGGGTTTTCTGTAGTGGCATCATTGAGCCAGAGGTATGTTCCACCTGTAGGGCATACAGGATAGGATTGCAGGTATCCTCCCTGTATCAGCACGTCAATGTTCGAACTTGGCACACTATGGTCAACAACGTAGTGCCTTTCTGCATTCTGCACATTTATTCTGTTTACCGCACAGGTCGTCGTCTCACGTGCTTTCAATACATACATGAGTCTTGGAGCAGATAATCCTGCAAGTATACCAATAATTGACAATACAATGACTATCTCAATAAGGCTAAAACCTGCAGAACCCTTCCTCATTTTCTGACCTCTGGAATTTTTGTTGCTTTTTGCACCTGTACTATGGTGAATCTGTGTTTTTCTGGATTCGGGCAGGAAACAATTATATTGTAGTCCATAGACTTTACACGATAGGGTATTTTGCTTACCGGACACACGATTGATTCATCGGGAGTTTTCCCTTCCTGGAGGAGTCTTGATATTTGCCAGAGGTTTTTTATGCATTGATCTGTGGCATCATCGGTATCGTAACTTCCGAGCCTTATCGGTTTTCCAGGTTTTGTGGTCTCCATGAGGTCTGGAATCTGGATTGCCATGACTACTATAAATCCAGCTATAAATACAGATAGGAGGATACTCCATATTTTACCTCGTGGTTTCTTTTTTTTGGACTTTGCTTCTTCTTCAGGAGCGGTTTTCTCCGCCATTGAGACAATCCACTGTGCATTATATCTCTTCTCTGCCTCTGTGGTATTTTTTTTGTCTATTGGTTTCTCATATTCATTCATAGGCTATATGAAATGTCCCCAAATCCTAGTATTGTTTTATTGATTTATTGCCCCGCGGGTCAATACCCCGAAGCTTGCTTCGAGATGGTATCATGTTGTTGTCTCGTTTTTGATACCCCGTGGCTTGCCGCGGGGTAGTTCATTTCTAAAATTCAGCAGTATTTTGTATAGTGATAGTAACTTTTTGGTCATTTTGTTCTTTCTTAAAAATTGTATACATCTATGGTACCAAACTGTCAAAATTTGTCAATAACAAAAAAGGCGTTTTTCCAATTGTTAACAGGATATTTTTGGCATACAATGGGTTTGAGGACGAAATTTTGCAAATCATTGATGGAGGTGAAACATGTCAGAGGTTCGTTTAAATGTCATAACAGGTGATTGGGTGATTATTGCGACGGAGCGGGCTAAACGCCCTGAGGATTTTACACACAAAAAGGAAAAGAAAGACATACCCCGTTATGTTACAACCTGCCCCTTCTGTCCAGGAAATGAAGATAAGACCCCGGGTGAAACCTTTAAACTGACAGGGAACGATGGGGAATGGTCAGTTCGAGCGGTGCCGAATAAGTTTTCTGCTCTTACACCTGATGGGGATGTGAAAAGGATACGGGTTGATTTTAAACAGTTTATCACAGGTGTGGGGCTTCATGAGGTGATTATAGAAACACCGGAACATAATATGACTACTGCTTTACTTCCTCTGCATCAGATAGAACAGATCTTGCTTGCCTATAGAAACCGTTTGTTTGCATTCTACAAAGACCCGAGGATTGAACATGTTGTCATATTTAAAAATCATGGTGAAGGTGCAGGCACCTCTCTGGAGCATCCTCACTCACAGATTGTTGGAACTCCTGTATTCCCAGGCCAGGTAATGAACCGGCTCGGGGAAGCACTCCGGAACTATTACTACGTGAATTTTGGAGAATGCCTTTACTGTACATATTTAGCGGATGAGGTGAAAGATAACGTGAGGATTATCAGTGAGAACAACTCATTTATATCCTTTGTTCCCTATGCTGCCCACTCACCATTTCATGTATGGATATTCCCCAAGAGGCATTGTGCCTGTTTTGGTGAAATAACAGATTCAGAACTATCAGACCTTGCTGTTATGTTGAAAGATTCACTTTTACGGTTTTATATAGGGCTGGATAACCCAGATTTTAATTATATGATAAGGTCTTTATCACCAAGAGGGGCTGATTCTAAGTATTTTCACTGGTATATCGCTATTATTCCGCGGGTATCTCAAACGGCAGGCTTTGAGCTTGGAACAGGCATGAATATCAATACTGCTTTGCCTGAAGAAAGCGCCAAGTTTTTGAGAGGGGTGAAGCTGTCTTAAGAATCGAATAACTCCTTGTAAGCAATGACATTTTACAACAATATTTTATGATGGGTTTCTGTAAACCTTGACTTGTATTCCTGTTCACATATATAATTATAGACTTTTTTATAGGAGTAGGTTTGAGAGATACATATTGTGGATTGGTTTCAAAAGAAGACATAGGAAAGACACTTCATCTGTCCGGTTGGGTATTCAGGAGAAGGGACCACGGCGGGCTTATATTTATTGATCTGAGGGATGTGACAGGGATTGTGCAGGTTGTATTTTCACCTGGTATATCCGCTGATGCCCATCAAAAAGCCGGCGATATTAAACAGGAGTATGTGATTAGCATTACAGGAAAGGTCCAAAAAAGACCTGAAGGCACGGAAAATCTGAATATGCCTACCGGTGAAATAGAGGTTTATGCAAACTTCTTTGAGATTTTAAATACCTGCAAGCCCTTACCGTTTCAGTTAGATGAAGAAGAACCGAATGAGTCTCTCAGGTTAAAATACAGGTATCTCGAT
>CAIJOT010000046.1 GCA_903822335.1 uncultured delta proteobacterium | reverse complement strand
CGTTGCCCGAACGGCATTCTCGAGCCTGCTCAGGGATGCCCATGACTACACCTGTATGTTTACAGACAGGTTGGGTCGGGAACTGGCCCAGGGAAGCTTTGCAACCCCCGGACAGTCGGGTGCCATGGCTTTGGGAATAAAGAATCTCGTCAAAAAGTTCCTTTTAGACCATTACCAGCCAGGCGATGTCTTTATTACGAACGATCCCTGGGCGCTGGCAGGCCATCTGAACGACATATGCGTCATGAGCCCTATCTTCTATAAGGAGCAATTAGTCGCCTTTACAGCCTGCGTGTTTCATCACTCGGATATCGGTGGCCGCGTCGCCTCCGACAACCATGATGTCTTTGAGGAAGGCCTTTTCATCCCCGTAGTGAAGCTCTATGACAGGGGGGTTCTCAACGAGTCGGTCATGGATATGATCCGGTGGAACGTCCGGACTCCTGACGAAGTTATAGGCGATATCCGGTCCCAGATCGCAGCGAACCATGTCTGTGCCGAAAAGGTACGCCAGATGCTCAAGGAAAGCAATCTTGACAACCTCGATGATCTGGCGGACCAGATTATCGGCCTCACTGAGAAGAGCATGAGGGGAGAAATAGAAAAGATACCTGATGGTATCTACCGGGCCAAAGGCATAATCGAGCAGACGAAGGGAAAAGAAGACATCATTATCCAGGCAAAGGTTGAGGTCAAAGGAAGCGATATCATCGTGGACCTCGATGGTTCTTCCGGGCAAGTAAACTGGGGCGGAAATGTTGTCTTCAATTTCACCTACGCATATGTATTCATGGCAGTTAAAAGTATGTTTGCCCCTGATATCCCCAATAATGATGGCTGTGCCATGCCTATACAGCTATCTGCCCCTGAGGGCAGTGTTCTGAATTGCAGGTTTCCTGCAGCCGTTGCCGCACGGATGGGGGTGGGTCATTTTTTAACCGAGGTTATTTACAGGGCGCTATCCGGTGTCCTGCCTCGGAAGGTCATTGCAGCTTCTGGCGGTACGCCTGCAGCAATGAATGTGTTTTACGGAAAAAGAAAAGATAGCAAACCTTGGCATTCCGTAATAATCAGGGGAGGTGGAATGGGGGCGGGAGCCGCTAACGACGGTAATTACGTCTACATCTTCCCGGCAAATGGCGCAAACACGCCTGTTGAGATATTTGAAAGCGACACCCCTCTTATTGTGGAAAAAAGAGAGCTTCTTACTGATTCGGGTGGTCCAGGCAAGATGAAAGGGGGCCTCGGGAAAAGGGAACTTTTCAGGGTACCTGACGACGAGTATGCCCCGATCCCACCCGTCAACCTGGGAATCCAGGCAGGGAGATACGTCTACCCGGCGGAAGGGCTTTTTGACGGTAAACCAGGTACCAGGGCCCAGTTCCTCGTCAACGGAGTGCCGGGAAATGCCTACGGGTTAACCCAGTTGAAGCCGGGCGATGTGGTGACCATTGATGCCCCTGGCGGGGGCGGCTACGGAAATCCGCTCGAACGCGAGCCCGAGATGGTGGCAAGCGATGTAATCGAAGGATATGTCAGCCTTGAAAGTGCCAGGACCGACTACGGTGTGGCGATAGATTCTGTGATGTTTGCGGTGGACGCAGAAAAAACGAAGAAATTAAGAGGGTAAAAGATGGATAAATCCGAAATCAGAATATCGAAATTCGAAACAAGCACAAATATTCAAAATTCAAATAACCAAAACCGTTTGGAACATTAAGAGTTTGCTATTTTGTTTCGAGTTTCGGATTTAGAATTTTGTGCTTGAATTTATAGAGGGGGTGTGAATGAAGAAGAGGTTTGATGCCAAAGTGAGAACAGAAGAGGAACTTTATGCCTTTCAACTTGAAGGACTCAAATGGACAGTAAACCATGCCTATCGAAATTCGGAAGATTACAGGAAAAAATTTAATGAAGCGAAGGTGAAGCCAGAGGATATACGTACCCTTGATGATATCAGGAAACTGCCCTTTACTACAAGTAAAGACCTTCAGGCAGGTTATCCTTTTCCTTTACGGAGCGTGCCTTTTGAAAAGATTATCCGTATCCACGCATCGAGTGGGACTACCGGCAAGAGGAAGGTTTTGTGCTATACAAGGAAGGATGTTGAGGACTGGGCAGATATGTTTGCAAGATGTTACGAGTATGCTGGCTGCACAAAGGAAGACAGGATTCAGATAGCTGTCGGGTATGGTGTGTGGACTGCAGGATGGGGTTTTCAGAATGGCTGTGAGAGGTTTGGCGCGATGTCCATCCCTCTTGGCCCGGGGAACCTTGATATGCAATGTCAATTTCTGGAAGACTTTCAATCCACAGTAATCTGTTGTACCGCTTCGATGGGATTGTTGCTTGCAGAAGAGATAGAGAAAAGGGGACTTAAGGGGAAGATAGCCCTTAAGAAAATGATATTTGGTTCTGAGAGAAGCAGTGACTCAATGAGGGCAAGGATAAGTGAATTATCAGGGGTTGAGCCGCAGCAACTCTTCGATATACCAGGACTTACAGAGCTTTACGGGCCAGGGACTGGACTGGACTGCATCTATCATATCGGCATCCATTATTGGGCCGATTATTACATGCTTGAACTCCTCAGTCCTGACACCCTTGAACCTGTAGAACCCGGAGAGGTAGGTGAGATGGTGGTCACGACACTGCGCAAGGAAGCCGCACCTCTTATCCGTTATAGAACGAGAGACCTGACAAGGCTGATCACGGAGAAATGCCCATGTGGAAGCATCATGCCTATGCATGACAGGATACTCGGCAGGTCTGACGACATGTTTATTTTCAGGGCAGTCAATATATATCCAAGCCAGATCGACCATATCCTTTCAGGCATAGAGGGGGTTGGGAGTGAATATCAGGTGATCCTTGACAGAAAGAGTGACGGGAAAGACTATATGTTAATAAAGGCAGAAAGGGCAAATGATACATCTCCAAAGGATGATGAGAAAGTGAAGAAACTTATCGAGCGGGAGGTAAAGAAACAGATACTTGTCAGTGGTGATGTGGAAATTGTGGGCTATGCTACACTACCGAGGTCTGAGAGGAAGACAAAAAGAGTCTTTGATAATCGAGGCTAAAAAGCATTGTTAACACCAGGATTCAAAGGGCCATGGGGTCAAGGGTCAAGCACTTTAAAACCACTTGAATCCTTGTATCCTCGAACCCTTGAACCCTTTATTTTTTAAGAAAGGAGGGTTATTTTGAGAAAATACGAATACTACAAACCAGAGACTATTAAAGAAGCTATTGATTTGATGGAGACCCTTGAGGAGGCAACATATATTGCCGGAGGGACGGATGTTATGGTGTTAATGAGGCAGAAGAAACTCACACCAAAGAACCTGATTTCCCTGAGAAATATACAAAACTTAGCCTACATAGACAGCAAAAATGGTCTGCGATTTGGAAGCGCCACAACACACAACGAGATAGAAAGGGATGATGTTATCAGGACACACTATTCAGCCCTCAATGACGCAACCAGCAGCCTTGGCTCAATCCAGATAAGAAATGTGGCTACAATTGGAGGCAATATATGTAATGCTGCACCTTCAGCAGATACCGCGTGTCCTCTTCTTGTCCTCGATGCAAAGGTAGTTGTTGCTGGACCAAAGGGAGAAAGGGCGGTAAATATAGATGATTTCTTCTTAGGACCTGGCAAAACGGTTCTCCAGAGAGGAGAATTGGTAAAGGAATTTGCAATACCATTTTTTGGTGATAATACAGGCTCTGCCTATATCAAGCACACGAGAAGGAAGGCGATGGACCTCCCCATCATAGGGGTGGCAGCGAGGATTACTATTTCCATAGGCAAAAATGGGGGGGAACTGCGGTGTAAGGACATGCTGTGTACCATTGACAGTATATCAAATGTCCTCTCACGGTTTGAGGATGAAGAATTGTGTTGTGAGGACGTAAGGATTGCCATGGGGGTAGTTGCACCAAGACCCATCAGGGCAAAAAAAGCTGAAGAGGCTCTGAAAGGCAAGGTCATTTCTGAAAAGGTTTTTGAAGAGATAAGTGAGATTGCAGCATCTGAAGCATCTCCGAGAGACAGTATCAGGGGTGAAGCATGGTATAGGAGAGAGATGGTGAAGGTGCTTACGAAAAGGGCTATCATGAGATCGATTGACAGGAT
>CAIJOT010000045.1 GCA_903822335.1 uncultured delta proteobacterium | reverse complement strand
GGCATGTCATTCGCTTCATGGTGCCAATCGCCTCGGCTCAAATTCCACGATAGAGTGCATCGTATGGGGAGGCATCACGGGAGAAGAGATAATTAAATTCATAAAAACTGGAACACCCTTGTTGGACGTTCCCCAAGATCAGGTAAAGAAGGACCAGAAACGCATCTACGAGGACCTCCTTCAGAAAAAAGGCAAGGAAAACATGTATGACATAAAGAAGGAACTGCGGGTGGCAATGGATCAGCACGTAGGCGTGTACCGCACCGGGGACGAAATGAAGGCAGGCTTGAAAAAGGTCAAGGATCTGAAGATTCGTTTCAAGGATATCTACGTTGCGGACAAGGGTTCCGTCTATAATACCAACCTGATCAATGCCATGGAGGTGGAGAATCTTCTCGATCTCGCCGAGATCCTTGTCACGGGAGCGATAATGAGAGAGGAGTCCCGGGGTGGACATGCCCGTTATGATTTCCCGAATCGCGACGATGATAAGTGGCTGAAGCATACGCTGGCAACTTACACAGAGCAAGGACCGAAATTTTCATATAAGCCGGTTGTAATTGACAAGTGGAAACCGGTTGAGCGTAAATATTAGGGGGAAGAAAGATGGCAAACAAACAATTCGATAACCATTTGGGAATAGTTGGATGGCTCGGCGGCGGACGCTGGGGCGTAGAGCGGTATCTGTATATTTTACACCGTCTCACAGGGCTTGGTCTTCTTCTCTTCTTTTTGATGCATATATTTGCGAGCTCTGTCAGGATGTATGGCCCGGAAAGCTGGGGCGTTGCCATGGCGATTTTAAAAAATCCTGTCTTTAAGCTTGGCGAATTCTGCGTTTTTGTGATCTTTGCTTTCCACGCGCTGAATGGCATCCGGCTCATTTTCATTGAACTGGGCCTGGCCGTAGGAAGAGCCGAGGAGCCGATATATCCTTATAAGTCGTCTCTTAACAATCAGAGACCCTTGATGGTGATAGCAATGGTACTTGTGGCCATTCTCATCATTGCCGGAGGGTACAATACTTTCTTTGGAAGTCATTAGGGAGGTAGTCATGAGGGAAACCGCATACTGGACTTGGTTTATAATTGCAGGCATCGTTATTCTTGTCATTGCAGGATTGCATATGGTGGTTATGCATCTGCCCATGTTTGGAGTTTTTAATCCAGAAAGTGGTGCCGTCACGGACTGGGGGAACGTCGCCTTCCGGAGTCAGAATCAGTTCCTTGCTTTTACCTATATAATCCTGCTGGGTGCAGTATTGTTCCACGGATTTTATGGGTTAAGGACGATTGTGTTTGAACTCGGGCCCAAGAAATCCTTTCAGGATTGTTTCACTGTCATGTTGTGGATAGTCGGCCTGATTCTCTTCGGTATCGGCACGTATGCAGCCATAGCGGCAAAAGCTTTGGAAACAGCAATATAGGAAGGGTGAAAAAATGGAAAAAGTAACTGATAAAAAATTCAATATGACCGTTTACATCCGTCGCTTTGACCCTGAGCGGGATGCAGCTCCCCGGCAGCAGCAGTACACACTGGAAGTGGAAAGAGGGATGACAGTCCTTGACGGGCTGCATGCGCTTAAACAGACGCAGGACCCGACCCTGGGTTTCCGCTTTTCGTGCCGCATGGGAGTCTGCGGCTCCTGCGGGATGATGATTAACGGGGTGCCCGGATTGTCCTGTAATACGCAGATTCTTGATGTGGCGACAACGGCACTGACGCTGGCGCCGTTGCCAAATTTCAACATCATCAGGGATCTCGTGGCTGATCTCGTTCCCATGTTCGGCGTTATTAGGGGTCTTCAGCCTTTCATTCAGCGGAGTGACATGGAAGAGATGGAAAATCCGACCATGGAGTATTTCCAGACACCGCATGAGCTGGAGGAATTTCTCCAGTTTACATATTGTATTAAGTGTGGCTCATGCATGGCAGGATGTCCTACAATGGCCACCGACAGGGAATATCCCGGTCCTGCACCGCTCACCCAGGCGTACCGTTACAATATCGATTCCCGGGATGAT
>CAIJOT010000044.1 GCA_903822335.1 uncultured delta proteobacterium | reverse complement strand
TTTAATAAGGATCAGGGGTATGGAAATCTCTGAGATAATAGCTACGTATGCAATAGGACTTGCTATTTTAGAGGGGCTACGCTGGGGAGGATTAAGGGGTATGACCTTTACCCTCCCCACATTTGTTGCCGGCTCAATGGAAATATTCGGGATAAATATTGATTACCAGCGCCTCATCATTGTAGGTGTAGGTATTCTTACCTTCATCCTCCTCTATCTTTTTACCCATTTTAACAAGGTTGGCCTTGCATTAAGGGGAATTGCCCAGGATGAAAGGGCAGCCATGATGCTTGGTATAGACTCCGATATGACCGCCATAGTCTCCCTTACAATTGGTTCGGGGCTTGCCGGTTTTGCTGCAATACTCCTTTTGCCTCTTGGAAATATAATCGTGGAGGCAGGATATAATGTCCTCATCTTTGCAATTGCAGTCTGTGTAATAGGGGGACTGGGAAGCTGGGGTGGAACTATTGTCGCCTCTTTCATCATAGGTTTTGCCCAGATTCTTACAGAAAAATTTCTTTCTTCCCATTACACGATGGTAGTTGCCCTTCTTGCCATAATCATTACCCTCCTGATTAAGCCTTCAGGGATATTCGGAAAACAGAAAGAACTTGAGGAAAGGGTATAATAAGCCATGAACCGCGAAATGATGAGGAAAGAAAGGATCGACAGGGGAATAAAGGTAAGAACAGAAAGAATCTATGCAATATCATCTTACAGGGAAATACTCTATCTTTTAGGCCCACGGGTGTTGCTGATCGTTGGGGTCATGGTATTGCCCTTGGCGCTCGAGTTTGCCCCCTATTGGAAAAGGGTCGTAAATATTACGTGTGTCTATTCCCTCCTTGCCCTTTCCTTTGATTTTCTTGCAAATTACGTGGGCCTTGTATGTCTTGGAGGGGCTTTTTTTGTTGGTGTTGGCGGTTACCTTTCAGCGATATTTAACGTCTATCTCGGCTTACCAGTATTTCTTTCCATTCCCCTCGCAACAATAGGCGGTGCAATATTCTGTACAGCCCTTTTATTGCCCTGTTTACCATTGCGTGGCGTCTATTTCGCTATAGTCACCTTGATGTATCCCCTCCTTCTTACACGGGTAATAGAGGCACTTAACATCATGGGGGGTACAAATGGCATAACAGGATTGGCCAGTTTACCAAACGAATACGTAGAGCAGTATTCAATTATCATCATGATGCTGGTTTTCATGTTCGGGATGAGGAGATTTGTCAATCAGGATATTGGCCTTGTCTTGAGGGGGGTCAAAGATAATGATCAGTCTGTGAGGGCTTCCGGCATTAACATCACCTATATGAAGGGACTTGCGGTGTTTATAGCGTCATTTATAGGGTGCTTCGGGGGCGCCTATATTGCGCATTTATATATGTGGGCAGGCCTTTCCCTTTTTGCCCTTGATTTTTCTATTATACCCATCGCTTCAGTAGTGATTGGCGGTGGAGGCACGTTAGTTGGACCGGTTATTGGAAGTTTCATACTTGTTCCACTTTCTGAAGTCTTAAGAGCCTTTGGGACCTTTAGGATTGTTATCTACTGTGCAGCGTTGACAGGATTCATAGTCTTCAAAAGTGAGGGGTTAATGGTTTATATGCAGAGAAAGTATCACCAGTTTGAAAGATGGGTAAAAGTATGAGCGATGCGCCAATTCTTTCAGTAAAAGGGATTAGCAAATCATTTGGTGGACTTAAAGCGCTTGTGGATGTGAGCTTTGAAATACAACAGGGTGAAATCTACGGTATCATAGGTCCGAATGGCTCAGGCAAAACCACCTTGATCAACTGTATAACAGGATTTATAAAGCCAGGGGCTGGTCGTGTGTATTTTAAGGGGAAAGAAATAACAGGATGGCCTGCCCATAAGATAGCACACATCGGTATTTCCAGGACATTCCAGATTATGAGACCTTACTATACCCTTCCAGCATTTAAAAATCTCATCATACCGTTGTGGTCACCGAGAGCAAAAAAAACAGGCGGCTGGCGGGGAGGCGGAAAACATGGTGACAGAGATACTGTAGCAGTAGACATTCTTGAAGAAATCGGTTTTGAGAGGGATTCACGTGTTCCTTATAAGCTTGCTTCAACCCTTCCGACAGGATATCAAAAGAGACTTGAGCTTGCCCGCTGTATTGCCATGAGACCTGAGATCATCTTCTGTGATGAGGTTTTTTCTGGCTTAAGTATGAGCGAGATTGCCGGAATGACGCCATTGATTGAAAAATTGAAAATGGATGGGATTACGCTCATTATGGTTGAGCATAGGTTGAGGGAGCTCTTCAGGGTAGCAGACAGGGTGATGGCATTGAACTTCGGGGAAAAAATTGCTGAGGGTTTATCAAGCGTTGTCATAGAAGATAAGAGGGTAAAGGAAGCATATCTCGGAAAAGAAGCGGTATAATCCATTGCAGCATGTGGATTGTGGCCTGCCCTGCTACCCCGAAGGGCGCGGCCAGGGATTGCGGAATTTAAAATACAGAGGCATAGAGGAGCATAGACTGAATGTTTGAAGCACGGGAACTGATGGTTTTTTATGAAAACATGCTTGCACTCAATAATGTGAGCATACAATGCGAAAAAGGTAAGATTATAGGGGTATTTGGCTCTAACAGTGCAGGCAAAAGTACACTTATGTATACTCTTTCAGGCATAATCCTCGATATTAAAAAAAAGGAGGAAATGAGAGGAGGAGAGAGAATCTCTTTATACGGCCGGATCTTTTTTAATGGAAAGGATGTTACAACGATTAAACCCCATGAGAGGGCAAAGATGGGAGTTATCTTATGCCCTGAGCGGCGCAGGATATTTCCCGAAAGTTCCGTAATGGAAAACTTAAAGATTGGTGCATATCTCTCTAAAAGAAGGGAAACAAAAGAAAACATAGAGTATGTATTAAACCTTTTTCCCAGGTTAAAGGATCACTTAAAAAGACAGGGAGGGTTTTTAAGCGGTGGGGAACAACAGATGCTCGCTATTGGAAGGGCATTGATGGCAAATCCGCAAGTATTGCTCCTTGATGAACCACTTCTTGGCCTAAGCCCTGCGTATCAGGATATTGTCATTGAAGGGACAAGCAAAATTCGGGATGCAAAAGGAATAAGCATAATCATTACGGAACAATACGCACGACCTGTAATACCGATCATAGATTATGGATACATTCTTGAAAATGGTTCAAGTATGCTTTCTGGAACAAAGGAAGAGCTTATGGACAATCCGGATGTAAAATCTGCCTACTTTGGAGTATGAGAGGTTAACGAATGGAATCGTTCAAAGACGAATGCACATTTACCCGTTTTGAAGAGATGGCAGAGAAATATTCGAGCAATACTGCCCTCGTCTATCTCGGGGAGCGATTTACCTATGGGGGGTTTAGCAGGCTTATCGACAAATTTGCTACAGGTCTTGCCAATCTGGGCGTAAAATGCCAGGACAGGGTTATGATTTACATACCAAACTGCCCTCAGTGGATGATTGCAAACTATGCCATAAACAAAATTGGGGCTGTAGTAGTCCCTGTTTCACCTATATACACATCATATGAGATAGAATACATGATCCATGATGCTGGGGTTAAGACGGTAATATGCCTTGATACAAACTTTGTCTATATTAAGGAAGTGATGCAAAAAACAGACCTGGAAAATGTTATTGTTACAAATCTTGCAGACCTTGTATCTGTATGGAAAAGAACGATTGGTTATATGTTTGATAAAATCCCAAAAGGTAAAATTGAGAAAAACAACAAGGTACATTCTTTTAGAAAGATTTTAAAAGAAAGCTGGCCAAGACCACCTAAAGCAGAAATTGATCCTTTCAATGACCTTTCCTATATCATGTACACGGGTGGTACTACAGGTTTTCCAAAAGGCGTGCCTGGAAATCACACAGGTGAAGTCTCCTATATCAGGGACATTATGGATGATGTAATTGGTGGTTATACCGAGGAAGGAAAAGATACTGTACTCATGGTAAACCCCCTTTTCCATATCATGGCAAAAGGTTTCGCTATAGCGTTTGGATTCAATTATGGCAACACGGTTGTGCTGATGCCAAGCCCTGAGATAGATGCTGTTCTTGCAGCCATTGAACGCTATCATGTGAAATGGATGCTTGGTGTTCCTACGCTATACCGGATGATTCTCGAAAACGACAGAGTGGATCAGTATAACCTGAGTTCCCTTCGATACTGCTACTGCGGTGGCGATACTCTTCCCGTAGAAGTCTTTAAGAGCTGGAAAGAAAAATATGGAGTGCCTCTTTATCAGGTATATGGCTCAACTGAAATAGGCCATGTCACTTACAGTCCTCTTCACAAAGAACCGTCCCCAACAACGATTGGAAAACCATTAAAAACAAGAAAGTCTATTGTTGCTGATAGGGAAACTTTAGAGATACTTCCACCTGGCGAGCTTGGAGAACTCCTCGTTACATCTCCCTATACAATAAAACAGTACCTCAATAAACCTGAGGAAACGAGCTATTCCTATATTGATTTAAACGGCGAAATCTATTACAGA
>CAIJOT010000043.1 GCA_903822335.1 uncultured delta proteobacterium | reverse complement strand
ATTCAGGTGCAAGGGGTAATGCTCAACAGATACGACAGCTTGCCGGTATGAGGGGGCTTATGGCAAAACCCTCTGGGGAGATTATAGAAACACCGATAACGAGTAACTTTAGAGAAGGTCTTGACGTTTTACAATACTTCATATCCACCCATGGTGCGAGGAAGGGTCTGGCAGATACGGCACTTAAGACTGCAAACTCAGGGTATCTTACGAGAAGACTCGTTGACGCAGCTCAGGATGTTGTGGTGTCAGAATATGACTGCGGGACCCTTGACGGGATTGAGGTTGGTTCCTTAATAGAGGGGGGTGAAGTAATAGAGCACCTCGATGCAAGAATCCTCGGGAGGGTTGTCCTTGAAGACTTGAAAGACCCTGATGGAGAAATAATAGTCAGAAAAAACGAAGAAATTACAGAAACCCACCTAAAGAAGATAGAAGAGGCAGGTTTTGAAAAGGTTAAAATACGTTCGGTGCTCACCTGCAGGTCAAAGAGAGGTGTGTGTGTAGCATGTTATGGAAGAGACCTTGCAAGAGGAAGGCTTGTGAGTATTGGCGAAGCAGTTGGTATCATTGCTGCACAATCAATCGGAGAACCTGGAACGCAGCTCACAATGAGGACCTTTCATATAGGAGGAACTGCATCAAGAAGGGTTGAGCAGTCTAAGTTGGAAGCAAGAAATGAAGGACATGTAAAATTAATAAATGTAAAAGTGATTACTGATAGAGATGGCGTCCCTGTGGTAGTGAACAGGAATGGGGAAATCGCTATTGTGGATGAAGCAGGGAGGGAAAGGGAAAGGTATCCGATTATATATGGTGCCAAGCTTAAAGAAAGTGACGGGCAGTTTATCACTAAAGGTCAGACATTGGCAGAATGGGACCCTTACACAATCCCCATTCTTTCCGAAGAATCAGGAAAGGTCAAATTCGGTGACATCATCGAAGGCGAAACAATGCAGGAGAGTAAGGATGAAGTTACAGGCCTTTCACACAGGGTTATCATTGAACCAAAAGATCAGGAAAAAAGACCCCGAATTTCTATCAAGGATGAAAAGGGTAAAACAAAAACCATTCCCGGCACAGCGAGCCTTGCCAGGTATATATTGCCTGTTGGAGCACATATCGTGGTCAAAGAAGACGATCCCATCCATTCTGGAGACGTTATAGCAAAAATACCGAGAGAAACAACTAAAACCAAGGATATTACAGGAGGATTACCGAGGGTAGCAGAACTTTTTGAAGCAAGGCGGCCTAAAGAAAATGCTATCGTGAGCGAGGTAGCTGGTTTCGTTTCCTTCGGCAAGATGTCCAAGGGCAAGAGAGAAATAGTTGTGGCCCCGGAAAGAGGCGAACCAAAAAAGTATACTATCCCAAGAGGCAAACATATCATTGTCCATGAAGGTGACTATGTAAAGGCTGGTGAAGCTCTTATGGATGGTCCTGTGAGTCCCCATGATGTACTGCACATCAGTGGGGACAAAGCGCTGGCGCGTTACCTTGTTGATGAAATCCAGGAGGTATACCGCCTCCAGGGCGTGACCATCAACGACAAGCATATCGAAATCATTGTCCGTCAGATGTTAAAACGGGTAAGGATAAAGGATGTGGGTGATACAAACTTTATCATAGACGAGCCTGTTGAATGGTGGGTATTTGAAGAAGAGAATCAACGCGTTATAAGGGAAGGAAAAAAACCTGCTCATGCAGAGCCATTATTCTTAGGCATCACCAAGGCATCCCTCATCACCGATAGCTTTATCTCTGCGGCAAGTTTCCAGGATACCACGAAGGTCCTCACCCAGGCAGCAATAGAAGGGCGGGTAGACTACTTGAGAGGGCTTAAGGAAAACGTGATCATGGGAAGAATCATCCCCGCAGGGACAGGGTTCGCAAGGTACAGAAATTACGATATGACTGTTCTCGATAAAACAGGAGAAGGGAAAGAAGACCTACTGGAGACTTAGATTTTTTAGCTTTCTCTCTGCTATTATCGCCTCTTCAGTTTTTGGAAAGAGTTCTATGACCTTCTTTAAAATGGTTATAGAACTCTTTTTATCATTCACATTACTGAACGCATCAGCCTGTAAAAGTAAAGCTCTGGAGGCCTTATCGCTCTTAGGGTATTTATCAACCACCTCCTGGAAATAGAGAATTGCATTTTCATAATCCTTTACATTCATATAGCTATCCCCGAGCCAGTAGTATGCATTTGGAACAAGGGGTGTTCCTCCATAGGATTCTATAAAGGCTGAAAACTTTTTAATGGCTTCTCCATACTGTCCCTTTTGATACGCATCAAATGCTTCTTTGTATGCGGCTTCATAATTTGTTTTATCCTGTTTAGTAGTTGCCTGTGGTGTAATGCCCGGTTTTTTCAGCGCATTGACTTCGCTTCTAAGCTCATTAAAATAGTTACTTAACTGGAATTTCAACTCATCCAGTTTCCCCCGGATTTCCTTCATTTCATCCTGCCTGTTGTCAATTGTATTAGATAGACCGGTAAGTTGTTTCCTTATGTTTTCATCTTCCTTTGCCAGATTTGACAGCTTTTTGTTTGTCTCTTCTTTATACAGGTTCAAATCATTGTATATCATTGCAGTGTCTTTCTTTAACTGCTGCATATCGTCAGCACAACCGCATATGATGAAGATGACAAGAAAGCACACAATAAAGATGGGGAGATGGAAATCACTTGAACCCTTAACCCCTTGACTATTTGAATCCGGTTTTAACATTTTCCGCCTGTTTAAAAGTATGTTCATTGTATACCCCTTCTCATTAAATTAAGACGGGTTTTTGCTTTCATCACCCGTGTTGTTTTCATACAAAACCTCATCTTCTCATACTCTTATCTTCTTATCTTCAGTTCTTTCAAGGCATGAACCTTGGTTGTTCTTCATCCCCATCGATAAACTTTATCATTCTTTTATTATCGCCATTGTAGAGCATCAAATATATATTATACCTGTTTCCTTTGTTCGATGAGTATATAATATACCTACCGCAAGGTGAAAAATGCGGGGAATCATTTATACCGCCGTTTGTCAATACTCTTTGATTAGAACCATCCGGGTTCATTGTACATATTTCAAAGGAACCTTCAATCTTCGACACAAAAACGATTAAATCCCCCTTTGGTGAAAAACAGGGTGCAGTATTATAACTACCAAAATATGTAAGCCTTTTTATCTCTCCTGAAGAAAAGTCTTTCATAAAAATCTGTGGCGTTCCATACATATCGGAAACAAATACCATTTTTGTGCCATCAGGTGAGAAGACAGGCGATATAAATATGCCTTCATCCCTTAAAATTACCTTTCTACTATCCTTCTTCTCTACATCGAGTGTGTATATAGTAGAATACCTGCCTGACGTGTGTGAATATCCTAATGTCGTTTTACCCGTCCAGGCTGTCCCTATTTTCATTCCCCCTTCTCTATCTGCATAAATTTCAGTATTCCTTTCGAAATCCATAACAAAAAAATTGGGGTTCCCCTCCTTATAAGAGGTATATGCCAGATATCTGCCATTTGGGGAAACAGAAGGTGAAAGGGTTATACTCCGGTAATTGGTAAGCATCTTTACATTATACCCGTCGAGGTCCGCTATATATATGTCTTTGTGTCGCCTGCTGCCTCCCACAAAAATGATTCTTGAACCCATAATCCCCTTTTCGCCTGTAACGGTAAGTATGATATCATCTGCAAGTCTGTGGACTAATCTTCTCCATTCCTCTGATTTTGCTCTATCCTTTTTCGCAAGTAATAGTGATCCATCGAGGGTATCATAGAGGTATGCTTCAAGTATGATTGAACCCTCTTTTTCCTGAAATCTCGCTTTGCATAAAAGCTCAATCCCGATGGACCTCCAGTTGCCAAATTTTATCTCCCGTTTCTCCACCCCTTCGTCGGAAAGTTCTCTATCGATGAGGGAATTTGGTGCTGTAATAAAGAACCCTGACAAATCAAGGTCTTTATTCAGAATGTCACTCATATCCATCCTCAACCTGTCAATGCTTTCGCTTTTGAAGTGAGGTACACCTATTGTGATTTTTTTAAATGTCTTTCCATATATGTCAAGATAAACCTTGGCGTGGGCTGTGGATGCAATGGCAATGAGAAATATGAAGATTATCAACCACTTAAGCTTTGTCATTTCTTCTCCATTTATCCGCTATTTCAACTAACGCCCTTACCTGTGGCAACTGGGTTCTCCCTTTTCTTGTGGTAATATAGAAAGACCTTTTTATGTCTGGAAACCCTTCAACATGTAAATACTTCAAATTACCCTTTAAAAGTTCCTCTTTCACCGCCATTTTTGAAATATAAGAGATGCCCATTCCATTTTTTACCGCTTCCTTTATTGCCTCTGTATCTGACAACTCTGCCGCCACTTTCAAATCTGTTGCTCTCATAACATGTGACTTTTTTAGAGCCAGTTCAAAGCTATTCCTTGTACCGGAACCTTCCTCCCTTATAATCAACGGGTAATCTTTCAAACTTTTTACATGAATTGAATCGGGATACTCTCGGGGTGCAATCATGATAATAATATCATCAAGGAATTTCCTGTAATCCAACTTTTTTGTTTCATCTTTTGCTCCCACAAAACCCACATCGCACTCCCCCTGCTCTACTCTGTGGGTTATATCTTTTGTATCGGAAATGACAAGTTTTAGCTGAATTCCGTTATACTGGTTTCTAAAAAGATTCAATACCTGCGGGAGCATATATATGCCTGGTATATTACTTGCCCCCACAAGCATGCTTCCCTTTTTTAGACCCTTAAAGGCAGCTATCGCATCAATTGCCTCTTTTTTTAAATGGAGGAAATCTTTCGCATATTTAAGTAAAATCTCCCCTGCTTTCGTAAGGGCAACATTTCTCTTTGTTCTGTCTATCAGCTTCACTTCAAGGTATCTTTCTAAATCCACTATCTGTTTACTCACTGTAGGTTGTGTGCGATAGAGTTCCTCTGCTGCTTTTGTAAAGCTCTTTCGTTCTGCAATCTTGATGAATGTTTCCAGATGTCTTAAATCCATACGTAAAAAATCATATTATATCTACTTATACCAATGCAACTAAAAATGACACCCATAAAACCCTATTCCATAGTCTATAGCGTTTATTTTGACGTTTTGCTGGTTTTATCCTATACTAATACAAAAATCCATGAATATTTAAAAAACAGGGGGAAAATATGGGCAATCTTTTTACAGAGCAATTAATGAAAATATGTGAGAAAGGCGATGCAAATTATGCACTGTCCCTGATAGACAAAGGTGCCGATGTGAATGCCAGAGACAGTAACGCTTTTACACCCCTCATGCTTGCCTGCAAATACGGTTTCACTGATATAGCAAGATTATTGATCGATCATGGCGCTGATGTAAATGTAATGGATACGCTTGGTAATACCCCCCTCATGCTTGCCTGCTGGAATAACCATCCAGGCGTTATACGATTATTAACAGCCAGAGGAGCCGATGTGAATGTAAAGGATAGCAATGGTGATGCGCCTATACTGTATGCGAGCAAGTACGGGTACATAGAAATAGCCAAAATACTGACAGATTATGGTACCGATATAAACACTATGGATCATTATGGGAATACCCCCCTCATGCTTGCCTGCTTACAAAAGCAGATAGGCATAGCCAATCTTCTCGTTGAGAAAGGGGCAGACCTGACCTTAACCAATAACAATAACAAGACTGCCTTCGACATCGCTACGGAAGGGAGACTGGTGAGGGTAGTAGACTATATGAGACAAAAGGGACAGGGCAAATAAGGTACCATCTTAGAGTTTTTACTCCTTCAGGAGTTGCTTCAACTTTTCCATATCTTCCCAGGCCTCGTGTATCCTGCTCTGGTTACGCAGGATAAAAGAAGGATGGTATGTGGGTAACAGTGGTGTTCCTTTATATTCTGTAAGTATTCCTCTTATCCGTGTAATCCTCGCATCAGCTCCAAATAGTGTATTATACGCATGTCTGCCGAGTGTACATATAACCTTAGGGTTAATAAGCTCCAACTGAGAAAAGAGATAATCCCTACAGGCCTCTATCTCCTCCTGCTCAGGGTCTCTGTTATCGGGTGGCCTGCATTTAAGAACATTGCATATAAATACGCTTTCTCTCCTTAGGCCAACCTTTTCGATCATCTGATCGAGAAATTTGCCGGCTTTACCTACAAAAGGCCTTCCCTGAAAATCTTCCTCTTCTCCTGGCGCTTCGCCGATGAATACCAGTTGAGCCTTGCTACTGCCCTCCCCGAAGACTACATTCCTTCTTGTCTTCGCAAGGGAACACTTTCTGCACGCCTTCACTGTTTTTTGCAACATTGAAAAGTTAAGTATGTTTTTCTTATTGAAAACATAGGAATCTATACCCATATTCCTCAGGGCAGTTAAAAATCTCCGTACGTCAAGTTCAGTCATCTGTCTTGAATCTGTCGGGTATTTTTTTCACATTCTTTTCTGTTTCAAATACATATGCTGCCTGGAGCATGCGCGCTTCATCGAGGGGCCTTCCTATAATCTGCAATCCAATAGGTAAACCAGCACTGTCAAAACCGCATGGTATTGACATTGCCGGTAAACCTGCGAGATTTATGGGAATTGTGAAAATGTCCGAAAGATACATCGTCAACGGGTCTTCGACCTTCTCACCAATTCTGAACGCTGTGGTAGGAGAAACGGGGGTTACCATAATGTCGCACTCTTGAAAGGCTTCGTCAAAATCTCTCCTGATGAGGGTTCTCACCTTCCCTGCCTTTCTATAGTACGCCTCGTAATATCCGGATGAGAGTACATATGTCCCGAGGATAATTCTTCTTTTTACCTCTCTCCCAAACCCTTTAAGCCGTGTCTTCTTATACATATCTATAATATCTTTCCCTTCGGCCCTTAATCCATACTTAACCCCGTCATACCTCGCAAGGTTAGAAGAAGCCTCGGCAGTACAGATAATGTAATACGTGGCTACTGCATACTCTGTGTGTGGTAGCGTGATATCCACCACCACTGCCCCATTCTTTTCAAAGAGCAATATCGCATCCTCCATTGCCTTCTTCACATCTTGCTCCATACCCTCTATGAAATATTCCTTGGGTATCCCAACTTTCATGCCTTTGATATCCCTTCCAAGATATTCAACATAGTTCGGTACCGGTTGCGGAATAGATGTGGAATCCATCGGGTCATACCCTGCTATTGCATTGAGAACAACAGCACAGTCAGTCACACTGCGTGTGATCGGTCCAATCTGGTCAAGGGAAGAGGCAAACGCAATAAGGCCATATCTTGACACCCTTCCATAGGTTGGTTTCATGCCAACTACACCGCATAACCCTGCAGGCTGTCTGATAGAACCCCCTGTATCGGTCCCGAGGGATGCTGCACATAACCCTGCCGCAACTGCAGAAGCAGAACCTCCACTCGAACCACCAGGGATACGTGTCAAATCCCATGGGTTTTTTGTGGTTTGAAACGATGAGTTTTCTGTCGATGAACCCATAGCAAATTCGTCCATGTTCAACTTGCCGAGATGAACAAAATGCTCTTCTTTCAGCTTTTTCACCACTGTTGCATCATAAGGTGGGACAAAACCTTTCAATATCTGCGATGCACAGGTAGTTTCTATTCCCTTAGTACAAAAAATATCCTTCATCCCAAAAGGAATACCAAGAAGCTGTCTATCCTCCCCTTTTGCGATCCTCCTGTCAGCATCCTGTGCCATCTCAATTGCCTGTTCTTCAGTCAACCTTAGATACGTTTGCAATTCACCGTCATACCTTTTTATCCTGTTAAGATAAAAGCGGGTCAACTCAACAGCGGTAATCTCCTTCCTTTTGAAAAGTTCTCTTGTCTGCATAATGTTCATTTCGAGCATCTCTTCCACATCAACCCCTTTGATTCGGGTTTCTGGTTTCGGGTTGTGTGTTGTATACCCGTAACCTGTAACATGTAACTCGTAACATAAGTAAGTTACTCCCCTACCTCTATTATCGGAGGAACCTTAAAAAAATATCCCTTTCTCTCGGGTGCGTTCTGGGTTGACTCGTCTGTGCTGAAAGAGCTTTTCACCTGATCCTCTCTGAGCACACAGACAACAGGTATAGCATGGCTTGTCGGTTCAATGCCTTCTGTATCAAGGGAATTTAACGCATCCATATACTGCAGGATCCGGTCTATCTGTAAAGTATAGAGTTCAACTTCTTGCGGCTCAAGTTCAAGCCTTCCAAGATGAGCGACATATTCCACCACTTCTCTTGTTATCTTCATATCTTTTCACCTACCAATACTGTTCACGGTTCAAGGTTCTTAACTCATAACTCGCAACTTTTTTTCATCCACACTCAGCCACAGCCTTGATAATATCTCCCCTTGTTACTATACCTACCACTGTATCGTTTTCCACAACGGGTATCCTGTTTATCCTTTTCTCTACCATAATCTTTGCTATATTCTCAGCGGATTCTGTTGGTGTTACGGTAATCACATCTTTTACCATCACATCTCTCACGCTCAGTTCCTGTATGTTCCCGGTTTTCAACCCCTTCAGCACATCAGTCTGACACACAATCCCGACAATTTTCCCCTTTTCCACAACAGGCATACCTGCAATATTGAACAGTTCAAACTTATTCACTATGACAATAAGTGTTTCTGAAGGGTGGCAGGTTACCACGTTTGTGTTCATTAGTTCAACGGCTTTCATATATTCCTCCCTTATATTGGCTGCCCGAATAGCAGAACTTCTTGCATATATTTCTGTAAAGCCTCTACTGCCTTCATGGCTTTACGGAGTTTCTCCTGTTCTTCAGGCCCAAACAGATCTGGTTTTAGATAGTTTGTATCTTTACCACTATCCTCCTTATATCTGATCTGATTCATTATCCTGAATCTCACAAATGTAAGGTAGGCATCTATTAAATCATTCTCCATATCTTTTTTTATCACATTCATCTTCCTTAACAGGCGAATCCTGTGCAATGTATTCGTCTCATAGATACTGTTACTCAAAGCGATCATCCTCACCGCAAGTATAAGGGGGGCCCAGCCGAGTAATTTGATATTGAGCTGATCGGTATGGCCACCGCTTTTTTCGGTTTTGAAATTGCCAAAGAAACTCAAGGCGGTAGGCATTAAAACAGCAGATTGTATGAAATCTTTCATCACTGTTTTATTGTCTCCCAAGGCATTAAAAAACTTCTTTAAAAACCTATCCAGTATGTTCCTGTCGCCTTCTATAGGACGGGCATCAGTCAGGATAATAACATCTAATGACTCGAAAATGCCTTGCTCAAAAGTCAGTCTGTCCTCGATCCTTTTTCCCCAGTCTTCTACTGAACCCCTCCATCTCTCATTGGAAGGCATCACGCCCCCCTTGCACCTTTCAAATCCCACATCATGTAATCTGTCCACAGCTTTTTTCGAAAAAACCTCATAGTAAAAGTCGAATAGTTTCTTCGGGACAGGCTTTTTTACACCCTCTTCATTACCTGTGCTTTGAGCATGCTCATAATATATTTTCGCGAGCGCATCTGCTACAGAGTCACTGCTTTTTTCTTCATAGATAATCATATTGTCCTGGTCTGTAATAAATGTCTGTTCATCCCGGCCCTCACTGCCAAGACCTATCCATACATAATCTGTCGGCAAGCTTCCAAATCCATCCCTTTCCATCTCCTCTTCCACTAACTTCAAAACTTTTACGGTTATGCTGTCTCTAGTGATGCGAAAGAGGTTGTGAATGTCCATAATCGTATCTTCTTCCATAAAGTAATGTTCTATCCCTGCCACGGCCCTCATATGGCATTGTAAAAGCTCTTCATAAGTGGTTGCCTTCTCAATCTTATCAATTATCAGGGAAGCAAGTTCCCGCTCAAAAGCCTCATAATCCTGCAAAGATGATTGAAGTTCATCCCGAAGACTGGCGAGTATTTTATGTCTCTCGTGCCGCAGCAGCCCCTTATCTTTCATGATCCCTTGATAATCAGATATAAATCTTTCGACAATTGAAAAATTAAGCGGCATTCAATTCCCCGATAGTGTTTCTAACACATTTTTGCTCACAAGCAATTTCTCTCTTTTTTCCCGTAAGTCACCATAATTCGCTTCACTTTTTGCAATCACTCCTGGTGGTGCTTTCTCTCTGAAGGCTATATTATTGAGCTTATTCAATAACCTTTCCATCTCTTCTTCTATCTTTGGCAGTTCTTTCTCTATCCTTCCAAGCTCCTTGGATACATCTATCATGCCCTTAATGGGCACAAAGACCTCTACCCCTTTATATATACCGATAGCAGACTGTTCAGGGGCATTATCACCTGTAAAAACGAGATGTTCGATTCTCGCCAGTTCTTTGATGTAAAATTCGTATTCCTGAAGTAAAGACTGGTAACCATTTGCACGTACTATTACTTTAATTCTCACATTCGGGGCAATGCCTGTTTCACCCCTTATGTTTCTCACCACATCAATAACCCCCATAATCATGTCCATACTTTTCTCACTTTCCTCATCTACCTGGGTCTCATCAAACTCAGGAAAAGAGGAAACCATTATGCTGTCCTTCTCGTGAGAGGGTAACCGCTGATATATCTCCTCTGTTACAAAAGGCATTATGGGATGGAGTAGTTTTAGTATGTCTGACAACGTTTCGTAGAGGATTGATCTCGTCGTATCTTTGTTAAATATTGCTACTTTCCCATACAAATTAGGTTTTATCAACTCAAGGTACCAGTCGCAGAATTCATGCCATATAAAGCTATAAAGCACACTTGCTGTCTCGTTGAATCTATAGGTATCAATACTTTCTGTTACCTCTCTGATAACCTTCTGAACTCTCGAACGTATCCATCTATCAGGCAAAAATGCAGATTTTCTCAAGGTAGGTAGGGTCGCTGAACTCTCAATAAAGGACAAAGCGAGTTTTGAAGCATTCCATATCTTATTTACAAAATTTCTCGTACCTTCAATCCTCTCTTCGGAAAGCAGAATATCCCTGCCCTGAGCAGCAAGCATTGTTAAAGAAAACCTGAAGGCATCGGTCCCATATTTGTCTATCATCACGAGAGGGTCAATCACGTTACCCTTTGATTTGCTCATTTTCTTCCCTTCCGCATCCCTCACAAGGGCATGGATGTAAACCTCCCTGAAAGGCACATCTCCCATAAACCGGATACCCATCATGATCATACGGGCTACCCAGAAAAAAAGAATATCAAACCCTGTAATAAGTAATGAAGTCGGGTAAAAAGTCTTAAGGTCATCTGTATCTTCAGGCCAGCCAAGGGTTGTGAATGGCCAGAGTCCTGAAGAAAACCATGTGTCAAGCACATCTGATTCCTGTCGTAATGCTCCCTTGCATTCCTCACATATACTCAGGTCTTCCACAGAAACGTATATCTTGGAGCACTTATCACAATACCATACAGGTATCCTGTGTCCCCACCATATCTGCCGTGAGATACACCAATCTTTGATATTCTCCATCCATTCAAAATAGACCTTCTCCCACATCTCAGGTATAATACGCACCCTGTGAACCTTCACCGCTTCTATTGCAGGCTCTGCGAGAGGTTTCATTGTTAAGAACCACTGCAAAGACAGGGCAGGTTCCACAACAGTTTTACACCTGTAACATTTTCCTACCCCTAACGAGTAAGGCTCTATCTTTTCAAGCAATCCCTTTAATTGCAGCTCCTCAACGATCTTTTCCCTGCACTCAAACCTGTCCATACCCTTATAATGAACAGCATTCTCATTCATCCTGCCATCATCATCTATTACCTTCACTACCCCAAGGTTATGTCTTTTCCCTATTTCGAAATCGTTAAAATCGTGGGCAGGTGTGACCTTTAATGCGCCTGTCCCGAACGCTATATCAACATAAACATCCCCGATAACTGGAATCTTTTTCTCTGCTATGGGAAGTATCACCTCTTTCCCTACATATCTCCCGTACCGTTCATCACCAGGATTGACCGCAACTGCGGTATCTCCAAGCATTGTTTCAGGTCTTGTGGTAGCAACGGTCAAATGACCATGCCCATCTGCCAGTGGATATTTTATATAATAGAGATAACCTTTTGTTTCCTCATGTTCTGCTTCAAGGTCGGAAAGGGCGGTTTTACACCGTGGACACCAGTTAATGATATAATTGCCTCTGTATATCAACCCTTCCTGATACAACCTTACAAAGACTTCACGAACTGCTTTTGAAAGCCCCTCATCCATTGTAAAACGTTCCCTTGACCAGTCGCAGGAAGAGCCAAGCCTTTTCAACTGTTCAACGATAATGCCCCCTGATTGCTCCTTCCATTCCCAGACCATTTCTATAAATTTCTCCCTGCCAAGCATCTCACGCGTGAGACCTTCTTTCGCAAGCTCCCTTTCCACAACATTCTGCGTGGCAATACCTGCATGGTCTGTACCAGGCAGCCATAACGTATTAAAACCGGACATCCTTTTAAACCTTGCAACAATATCCTGTAAGGTGTTGTTCAAGGCATGGCCCATATGTAACGAACCTGTAACATTTGGCGGAGGGATAACCATAGAAAAGGATGGCTTGGAAGAACTTCCCTCTGCTACAAAATATTCCTTCTCCACCCAGAATCTGTACCATATTTTCTCTATTGTATGCGGGTTAAATACCCTCTCCATCATGTATCAACTCCCTAAGTGTTTCTTTTGTTTCGCCGGTTATTGTCAGTTAACTCAAAACTCAACACTCAAAACTGTTTTTATACCGGTATCTTCCAGGGCATTGGAAGAAAAAACTTTTCAAAAAGATTGAAGGCATACCTGTCTGTCATACCTGCAATAAAATCACACACACATATCGATTGCTCATCATAGAAATCCTTTCTGCCTGTTTCTTCAAGAAAGGCATCAGGGTTTTTTAAAAAATAATGGTAAAGGTCTTTTATTATCCTTGAACACTTTATAAAATCATTATGAACAATATGGTTATCATAAACCCTCTCATACAAAAAATCCCTGAGTTTCACGATGCTGTATTCAAGTTCTTCGCTGATACTTAAATTTAGATTCGTATTTTTTAATGTTTCAAAAATCACACCACGGACCATGCTGTCTATCCTTTTTGAGCTTGTTTTACCCATAAATTCTACACATTCTTTCGGCACATCTGACTCTGTGATAATGTTTCCCCTTGTTGCGTCATCAATGTCATGGTTTATGTACGCAATGATATCGGCTATCCTCACAACCTCTGCCTCTTTTGTAAGTGGTTTATCTTCGGTATCCCTTATGACAATTTCACCTTTACCCTTGGAATGTTTTACAATACCATCCCTTACTTCCAAAGTAAGATTCAACCCCTTGCCATCTTTCTCAAGCACATCCACAACCCTGAGGCTCTGTTCATAATGCCTGAATCCACCCTTATGTATCTCATTCAACGACGCTTCTCCTGCATGCCCGAAGGGTGTATGACCAAGGTCATGCCCGAGAGAAATAGCTTCTACAAGGTCTTCATTAAGAGCGAGGGCTTTTGCAATAGTCCTCCCTATCTGCGCTACCTCAAGGGTATGGGTAAGCCTTGTCCTGAAATGGTCACCTGCTGGTGCTAAAAACACCTGTGTTTTATGCTTAAGCCTTCTAAAGGATTTACTGTGCGTTATCCTGTCCCTGTCATGTTGAAAGGCAGGTCGTATGTCACACTCAGGTTCTTTTTTCAGCCTTCCCCTTGTCTTGCTGCTCTTCTGAGCAAAAGGAGACAGGATTAACTCTTCCCTCTCTTCTAATTTGTTTCTGATATTCATGCTTACAATCCGAAATCCTTCAATTCCATAAAACCCAAACACCAATATGAAATTCTCAATCAACTTGTTATTAATAAAGATTTCATGTATTTGAGATTGTTCAGGATTTAGAAATTAGATATTAAGATTGATTTTTCCTCCTTCTGTTGATTCGTAATTTATCATAAGCATATAACTATTTCAACACACTTGAAAAATCTCTCTGTATAACTTATATTACCATTAACATTACACAGAAAGGGAGAATTCCATGGTTACGATTGATGATTTGAAGAAAAAGGCTGAAGAGGGTTTAAAAACATTGAAGGAAACAGCCCAGGATATAGCATTCAATGTTGAAAAACAGGCAAAAATAGGCAAGAAGAAATACGTTGATATTACAAAAATCCAGAGGAACATACAGAAGTTATATACAGAGATTGGTGAATATGTATACGAAGAGTTCTCTTCAGGAGAAACCCCGAAGATAGAGGACCCATCCTTAAAGGAGAAGGTAAGTTCAATAAGCAGGATGAAATTAAAACTTCGTGACATAGAAGAAGAAATAGAGGAAATCCAGAAGACACAACCACCAAAACACGACGAAGAACCGTAATTCGTGATTCGCCTGCCTGTCGCGTGCGCTACGCAGACAGGTGAATCGTAATATCCCGCCTTCGGCAGGATTAAGACTTACGTGATTCGTAATCGGGGAAAGGGGTATGGGCGTTTGGGCAACAGGCCGTGTTGTAACCGATATATCCATCGGGATTGTAAGATATTTTCTCACCTGCCGGATTATATCCCTACGGGAAACACTTATGAAAGGTTGAATCACCACGTGGTTTTTTGCAGTCCTTAACCCCTGAGAACGTACTTTATTGAATATAAATTTCTTTTAATATTTGATTATGTCACCTACGAAGCAAGCATAGGACATGCAATAGGGGTTTGTGGATTACATCCTATAATCCTCCTGTCAACAACTAATTTCAAAAAAACAAACTATTAATGATATCAACCCTTTATTCATATCGTTCTTTGTGAGCATGCACCTCTCCTGTCGGTCTTGTCTTTGGTAGCCCGTATCTT
>CAIJOT010000042.1 GCA_903822335.1 uncultured delta proteobacterium | reverse complement strand
AGTGTTGAAGAACTGCGGCAAGCCATTGAAGCTTTTGTAGCTGTCTATGGCCCTACCGCAAAACCATTTGTATGGCGCAAGAGAGAAGTGAAGGGATCACAACTGAGAAATACTATCGTTAACTTATGCAATTAGGCACTAATTTAAAAACCCTTCTAATTTTATCTTATTTTGAAAAGTTGCCTTCTTAACTTTTGAAATGCTTAATTTACTTTTATCAGCAATAATATACCTATTTGTCCATAGGTAATCAATCTTGGCAAGTAACTTATTTGTATCTAAATTTTCCACATAACATATTGCGTCCTTATCTACCATTTCGATCATCCCGAGTCTTTGATCAGCTTTATAGGAGATAGCAATGGCTGGTACACCCATAGTTATAGCTGCAATAACTGAGTGCAATCTTTCACCAATTAGTAAGTCCATCTGTCCAATAAGACCTTTTAAAATATCCGGTCCATATTCATTGCAGACAATGCATATTTTCTCCTTATTCTTGCATTTTTCGTAAATCTTTCGCGCTGTGTCTCTATCGTCTGATTCATCATTAAACCCCACGCAATGAGGGATAAATATAATATGCGCGCCGATATTCTCAATCACTGCATCAACAATATAGGCAATTATCTCAAGATGCTTTTCGTAAGCAAGATCAGGATTATTCAGATCAGGATAAGCAAGTATCCCTCGCGCACGACTTATTGTAAGACCGATCCAGGGTTTTTTATAATTATCGAGGCCCTCATTTTTTATTACGCTTGCAATTATATCATCAGCAGCAGGGGTAAGCAGGAAAGCTGGATCTGAGGTCACGCTAATATCGTTGTGCTTGAAATCGATTTCTTCTAATTTACGTAGGGATTTGTGTTCACGTAATGTAATAGTGTCGGTATGTTTTAATGCGCATTTAACTAAGATCCTAAATAATTTCTTAAAACGCCGTGGAAAGTTAGGGATCGTTCCTGCGAAGAAGATAACCCGTTTTTTTAGTAATTTTGCAATGATCGGAATATAGAGTGGATAAAATAGCGGGGTTTCTGGATCGCCACCGATTCCGAAACTGCTATCATGACCAATGATAACGAGGTCAGTTATTACATATTCTCGCCATATTGGAGAGGTAAACAAAAACCTTAACACCCCTTTGCCAAATAACTTAAATAACAAAACGAAAGTAAAATGGTAAAATGCAATTATGGCAGACTTTAATAAACTCTGACCATCGTTACTTGTTTTTATGATTGGCCAAGATTTTTTTGTATCTATGATTTCTAAAATTTTACCATATCGTTCGCGATCATAGTCTGCCCTAAAGGACAGCATTGATAATTTAGCATTGTTGATATCTTTTATACATTCTCGAATGCCATATATAATCGCCATTTCACCTTTATTAAAACTCGGTGCATTTTCAGCAATCAGAATATTCACTTTTTGTCCCCAATCTCCTTTTTTTGAATATTAAGCGTCTTTCTCTAAGCGCCCAATACATGTTCAAAAATATCCAAAAATATGGCCTCATTGCAAGAAATCGTTCCAAATAAAGCAAACAGCTATTCATATATTCTTTTAGTGACTGGCGTGAATTTTCTATATTATTATAGGATGGTACTCGTTTACCAAGAAATCTTGCTATATTAAGCCTACATAAAATTTTTCTCTTCTTCCACGATGCAAAGTACTCCAACCCTCCTTGCAACTGCATTAATTTATCGATAGTAATTTCATTCAATTCAGCCATACCCAGAGACATTATTTTATGCAAAATATAGTTGGCCTCCTTATTTCGAACAATAAGTAGAGACTTACCTAATTTATCAACGAAGAATTCGGGAAACCATGCATCACCAAACGAGATATCTGACAGTTCTGCCAGCTTATCGCTACAAAGGGTACAACGATATGGAGTGAAAGAACCAAACATATTATCATGGTATTTCATGTATGGAATAGAAATTTTTTTTCTATTGCCCTTCAAATAGATTGTGAGATTGCCGGGCCACCCATCGCAACGATAGTCCAACTTTTCTATTTCTTCTTTTCTCACACCCAGCTGGTTTAAAAGATATTCTGTACCCAAAAAACTGATAGTATTTCCACAGAATATTCCAAGGCATAATACAATTTGCTCCCTCAATCTTTTATTGAGTACCTGTGCTTTGCGCAAACCATGCAAGTGGCATGGGAGTCCTACAACAGCATATTTACCTTCGTTCTCTAAAACTGCTTTTAACGCAATATTCACCGGCACAGGACAGTACTTTGACCCTGCTGCCGAGATAATATCCTTTCTGTTCCTTGCTATAAATGGCTCAGGTCTGAGCGGATCCTCTGCGCTCATTCTGGTGACCAAGGCACCATCGATAATTCCTTCTTCAAGTGCAAAAATAAGGAATGCGGTTACCATGCCACCAGATGTTGAATGATACCGTACATCATTATCTCTGGCGTGTCCTATATATAAAGCATCATAATTTCCTACATACAGACTATTAGACACCACCCCAAGTTTATCACCATTCAATAGTTGAAAATCTACTGAATGTCCTGGGCAGACCTTAAAGCAAATTCCACATTGATTACATTTCTGTTCATCCAGTATAGGCAGATACTCCCCTTTTCGACTGTTTTTAGTAAGGCAAATGGCTGAATTAGGGCAGAGACTTTCACAAGTGCCACAGCCATGACAGAGTTTGTTCTTAACTGTTTCTATAATTGTTATACCCTTGTTACTTTCTTTCACCTTTCACCTATAAAGACGCGACATTGGATTTCTCCACTGCTTTATTTAAGCAAAATTGTCTTTTAAAAAAAATAATCAATACTGTCATTGCAACAATGGTTTGTCCAGTTAGATAGCCTAATCCCACACCTAAAAGTCCAATTTTTGTCATAAGAAAATAGCTTAATCCTACTGTACAAATAAAAATCAAAACTGATATGCCTATGACGTTGTTGGCTTCCTTTCTTACCCTGCCAATACTTATAAAGAGATAGTTAATACTCCAAGGTATATTCGCAAAAAGAAGCACTCGCAATACATGAATTCCATTATGAGAGTACTGCCTACCGAAAAGTAAAAGTATCTTCTCGGCTAACACTGAAATAACAAGAATTGCAGGAAGGAGCAATATAATGGTTGTTAGTAACGTTTTCCAAGCATTCTTCAAAAGAAATGTCTCATCGTTAGAGCTCTCGGCAAATAAGGAATTAGAAAGTGAATTCGGAATTACACGTAAAATTATCGAAAGCAACCAAGCAATATAAAAAAAGGCATTAATTTCTGGACCAAGAATATTAACAACCATTATTGGTATAATTAAAATGTGGGCTTCTAAAAAAACTCTGGCAATGTAATTAGCTGTTGAATAATGGATGATCGGCTTTAAAGACCTCATTTTGAGGGTCGGGATTGTAACATAACCAGACTGTATTTTTGGAATTAACAAGAACAAAGCTACTCCAAGAGGTATTAAAATTGATATTCCTGAAGCAACCACAATCCACATGGGACCACTGAAGAATAATATAAGGGGGATTAAAAGTATGATTTTGATTAACCCTGTAAGGGCTTCCTGCATCAATATATATTTACTTTTGAGCTTAGTCAAAAAGATTGAACCCGTGAATGGGTTCAGAGTCCAAACAAACGTAAACAGCATAAAAATTCCACAAAAAAAGTAGTTCTCTCGGATAAAAACCAATGCTGGTGACCAGAAACCAAGACCTGCAATGTAGACTGCTGATAAAACAAGTGAAAACATACCACTGATAGTCAGGATTGTGTTTATCATATCATTACCACTATCACCTGCGTCTGGCAGGAAACGTATTAATCCAATCCCTAACCCAAGTTCAGAAATCCCAGCCAGAAGTCCCAAGGTAGACATTATAGCCCCAGCAAAACCAACAGATTCTGTTGTAAAGAACCTTGTGATAATAACCCAAAAGATAAACCCAATAAGGGAATTGAATATAGTACTCGACATCATGTAATATGCGTTTTTAAATAAAGAAATTGATAAATGACTTGATAAACAACCCTTTGATCTTGATATCAACCTTTTCATTGTTTTGTTATTTAAAAGGGCTCTTACTCAAATACAAATAATCTGCTCTGTGGATTAAGAAATATTCTATCCATCTTTGTTGCGCTATAAATGATAAAAAAATTGTCAACGATGAAACTATCCATAACACAAATCTATACCTAAGAGAGATTTTCAAATGTTTAAATAGGAAATAAAAATATGGTCCTGTCGTTGTTATGTTTGTCCCCTTAAAGTAATACCTGACTTTTTTAAAATTTAAACTCTTGCAATTAATGCCCCAGCCTCTTCTGGCGTGAGCTATAACAATAAGCCCATTCTTATGTAAAATATTAAGGTAATCTTTTATTATTCCTATCTGATAATCAAAGTCATCAATCCGGCTTAAGGGATGAAATTCCCTTATATGAATTAGATCGAATTGGGGCTCATTAAAGTATTTTAAAGGGGTACTACCATCACCAGAAAAAAAATTAATTTCAGGGAAATTATTTCTTGCTATTGTGATTGCATCTTCTGAAAGATCAAAACCTATTGTCTCAAAACCGAGCTCTTTGAAACAATGGGTCATATACCCTGTACCACAGGCAACATCCAGTACCTTTCCTTTTGGAGTTATATGGAACAACTCTTTATCAATATCAATAATAAAACGAATTTCTTTTTCACCATCAGCGACAATGTTGTGATACTTAACAAGCTCTTTGTTACCTTTCAAGTATTCCTTGTATGCAATGTCTCCCTTCTCAGTAAAAATTTTCCAATCATAACCCGCAAGAGGCATTACATATCTCTCCAAATATTTCTAATTAAGATATTGTGCAATAACGTATAAAAATCGGTGTTTTACATCAGATGATCCCGGTAAAATTGGGATAAGTTGGAAATAGTCTTTAGATGCATTTTCATCAATCTCATTCCCGAGAATTATTTTTTTTTTCAATATTCGCTTCTTCAAAGATTCTTTAACCTGCCTCCCTTGAGAAGTCAAACTCATAACTTTAACAACACTTAACCTTATCACTGAAATTATTTTCTGAATTATAAGTGGTCTCTCGATGGAAAATGCTCCATACACTGCTACTTTAAAACCATATTTAGTCAACAAGGGAAACAATTCCATAGCATTAAAATAATGCGTACTTAGAGGGCTTGGTTTAAAACCAGGTATTTCTTTATTGGGTAAGCACAAAATAAGTACTCCACCTTTTCTTAAAATCCTTCTTGACTCCTCAAGAAAAGACTCGGGCTCATGGAGATAAAAAATCGCTTCAAAAAGTAAAACTACATCAAAGGTATCATCTTTAAATGGTAATGTATGAGCATCTAAGAGGAGAAGTTTAACTCTGTTCCCATAATAATCTTTAGCAACCCATAAAATGCGTTCACAATAATCTCCGCCAATAACTTTCTTTGCTGTTTTAGATAAATAGCCTAATCCGATTCCAGGTCCACAGCCAACTTCTAATACATCCTTTCCGTGAGTGAAGTTAGATGCTGTATAATATCGAAAACAAATCATATCCAACTGTTCTTGAGATACATAATCTCCTGGCATTTCAGTTATTGTTAGGTACCTATTCATCATCATCTTTGTGTTATCACTTGGTATACTTATTTGTAGAATTTATGAATATAGTCTATCACATATTTTACATGTTCCTTCTTAATCTCAGGATATAACGGTAACATCATAACTTTTTTGAAAAGTTCTTCAGTCCGTGACAAACGAACTTTGGCCAATCCTAAAGCATTAAACTGGTGGACACCTTTGCCGCCCCATGGAAGTGAAACCTCGATCCCTTTACTCTTTAAATATGTCACCAATTCATCCCTTCTCTCTCCTTCAATCTCATAATTCTGAAAGACATCATAATGATCATCATGCTCAGCTGATGTAGGTGGCAGTTTTAATTCCTTGATGTCGGAAAGCTCGTCATTATAGATTTTTGCAATTTTTCTACGTCTTTTAATCCATTCAGGTAACTTCTTTAACTTGAAATTAAGGATAGCAGCATGGACATTATCCATACGACAATTGAGCCCCCACAGTTTTATATCGGCACCTTCACCCTTTCCATGATTCCTGAGCATTCTCACCTTTTCGGCAAACTTTTTATCGTCTGTAACTACAGCACCTGCATCTCCAAATGAACCCAAAAGCTTTGCAGGATAAAAGCTGAAACATCCTGCCAATCCGAATGTACCAGCACCCTTACCTTTATATATAGCTCCAAGTGACTGGGCAGCATCTTCAATAACAAGAAGATTATGCCTTTTTGCTATTTTTACAAGTTTATCAATATTACCGCAGATCCTTCCATTCAGACTGACAGGAAATACAGCCTTTGTCCTTGGAGTGATGACAGCTTCTACCAAATCCACATTCATGTTATGGTCATCGGAAATATCAACAAATACTGGTGTAGCTCCTACAAACTTTATTACTTCAATTGTTGCAATAAAGGTATGGGAAACTGAGATAACCTCGTCACCTGGGCCTATACCTGCAGCGAGGAGCGACAAAAGAAGCGCATCTGTGCAATTTCCTACACCTATTGCATATTTGGCTCCCACAAACTTTGCCAGATTTTTCTCAAACACTTCCAAATCTTCACCAAGGATATATGCTCCCTTCTCAAAGGTTCGTTTAATAACTTCCATATACTTTTTTTCATACTTTTTAAACTGTAGCGGGTAGTCGAAAAACCTGACCTTTAAATTCTCTATCATCTTACCCCCAATTCCTTTACAATCTTTTTAAATATTTTCTCATGTGTCAATCCGTATTTATCCCTCAAATAATCGGCACTGCCTATATAACCTTTTAAACTGTTAGGGATACCAAATCTTTTAAAAAGTCCATCATACCTTGATTCTGCAAGAACCTCTGCGATAGCGGATCCAAGACCACCATTAATATTGTGTTCTTCCAGGGTAAAAATTGCTTTATGTGTTGAGGCAACCTGAGAAACAACCTCAAAATCCAGAGGCTTGATGGTATGCATATTTATTACAGTAGCCTGTATGCTTTCTTTCTTTAACAACTTATCAGCAACCTGTTTTGCTACATAAACCATATCCCCAACAGCAAAAAGTGCAACAGTGTTCCCTTCCTGTAGTATCATTGCTTTTCCTATTGCGAAGTCTGGTTCTTTATCGTGCACCTTTGGTCCATTCGTTTTACCAAGACGAATGTACATAGGACCCTTATACTTGTGTGAAAGTACCGCCAATTTTTTTGCTTCGAAAATATCTGCTGGTGAAACAACTGTAATATTCGGTAAGGTCCTCATTAATGCAAGGTCTTCAAGCCCGTAATGGGTGAAACCTTCGCGACCATATGTAAAACCACCTCCAACTCCAACAAGTTTCACGTTCAGATTTTGATATGCAATATCAACCCTGATATGTTCATATGCCCTCATTACAAGAAAGGGAATAATGGAATAACAATACACATTTTTTTCGGAGAGCGCTAATCCAGCAGCGATACCGGCCATATTGGATTCTGCCACACCGATGTCAAAAAATCTTTCTGGATTACGAGACCTGAAATCGTCGAATAGCTTGAAACCAAGGTCGCCTGTAAGTATGAAAATATCATCATGGAGCCGGGCAATATCGCCTACTGCCTTAAAAAAAGTATCCCTCATTCTGAAAGTTCCTTTAATGCCTTCTGGTATTCATCGCTATCTGGAGTGCGGTAGTGCCAGAGCAATTCATTTTCCATGAAAGATACGCCTTTTCCTTTAATCGTATGGGCTATGACGACACTTGGTCTATCCTTCTCAAAGGGCACTGTCCTCAAAGTATCTTCAATCTCCTGCAAATCATGGCCGTCAATTTCCTTTGTTGCCCATCCGAAAGACTGCCACCTTTCGCTCAGCGGTTCTAAACTTACAATATCTTTTACAAAGCCGAGGGCCTGAATTTTATTATAATCCACTATAGCAACCAGGTTGTTAAGCTTATGATGGCCGGCAAACATTGCTGCTTCCCATACTGAGCCTTCATTCAATTCTCCATCGCTTAACAGTACATATGTTATATAAGTGCTTTGATCTACTTTTCCGGCAAGTGACATACCTACACCAATAGAAAGACCGTGGCCCAATGAACCTGTTGAAGCCTCTATGCCTTTCTGAAGGTCCCTATTAGGATGCTGCTCCAGAAGTCCCCCATCAACGGAAAAACCATTTAAATCTTCTGTGCTTAGAAAACCTCTTTCAGCCAGAACCACATACAAGGTAGGACAGGCATGCCCCTTGCTGAGAATGAATCTGTCTCTATTAGTATCTTCTGGATATTCAGGTGATACAGAGAGGATTTTAAAATAGAGAGCAATGAGAAGTTCTACACAGGAGAAAGAAGAACCTATGTGTGGGCTTTTTGTCCTATGGATAAGATCGAGGATAGTTCTCCGTATTTTTTTACAAAGTGCCTCACATTCTTCTGATGTATATTGTCTAATATTTTTCAAAATATAACACTATCCTACAAACGCAAAACCTATATATGGATCAAAATCGATCCTCTCGATTCTTAGCTTATTAATTCCAATTGTCTCAAGAAGCGCTTTTGTTTCCCCTGGCCAAATAGGGTTATCCAGTTCATCAAAAGCAATAATGGCACCTTTTGGCATCCTGGGATAGAAATACTCAAGAGCAATTTTAGTAGGCTTATAAAGATCGAAATCAAGGAAAAGGAGGCTTACGACAAGATGTGGATTGTTCTTTAAAAATTTTGGAATGGTCTTCGTTGCATCACCCTTTATAAGTTGCACTTTGCTAATATGCCCCAGAAATCTGTTCGAATCATATATCTTTAATAACTCAAGAAGTTCATTGTACGAATCGGCACTCAACTGTCCTTTCCTAGTCTCCATCATCGTGCTGGAATCTTTTTTGGTGACCGTTGAATGGCCTTTGAACGTATCGAATCCGTATATACGTCTCATAAGGTTGGCCGGCTCCAGTACAGCGCTCATGTTTGCCCATGCCATGAGTCCAAATCCCTGATAGACACCACATTCTATAATTGATCCTTTCACCGTAAGGATTCTTTTGAAAATCTCATATAAAGACAACAATCTTGTCAATTTTTGTCTTCTTATGTATTTAGTAAAATTATCGAGTTTGACTTCAAAAGTATCAGGACATTTATTAAAAACATCAACAATTTTTTTACCCACCAATTTTTCTAATCCCGTTCTAAAACCACCTTCAGGTTGAATCTCAGACATTATTCCCTCCTTTGTTTATTCCCTTGGGAACAGCGTACTCCATCTATACATTCTAAATAGAGTGATTCGTACTCCAATATTTTATTGGACATTGATAAATTATTTTGAATAAATTCTTTTGCTTTTAAAGTCTTAGCTTTGGCTTCAGCTTGGTTATTTAAAATGTATTGTATAGTATCACGTAATCCAATTTTGTCGCCCCATTCTACTAAATAGCCAGCATCCATCTTCTCTACATCCTCACCAGCCCCGGAGTTAGTACTGACTATTATGGGAGTATCACATAATACTGCTTCGATTGGTGCCCAAGCTCCTTGTTCATACCTTGAAGTTTGAACCACTATATCAGCGTCAACAAGTGCCTCAAGTTTATCAAAACCACCCATAAACCCAGTATAAAGAACTTTATCTGATAATTTGAGTGTGTTAATTAATTTGTCTAATTCTGTTTTAAACCCATCGTCCGAACCTACTATTACAAGAAAAACATCTTCTCTTAATTTGGTAAGTTCATAAAAAGCTTCTACTAAAAAATCAATCCCTTTTATCCAATGAATTCTCCCTAAGAACATTACAACCCGTTTATCAGCAATACGAAATTTTTCCCTAAACATACCCTTTCGGGGAAGTTTAGCAAATTCTTCGACTGGAAATGGGGGTTGCAATAAAACAATATTGTTATTCTCAACCCCTAAATCTTTATACTCATCAATCCCTACATTGGTTTCTGCAATGCACTTACTGGCTTCCCTTAGCATTCTATATCCATACAGTAAGTCAAAAAAAAATTTAAACCTCTTCCTTCGCGTATGCAGTGGAGCTGAACCGTGTGCATCTACAACATATGGTATATTGTATTTTCTTGCATAGTGGTACAAAACAATATTCTGAAAGGTTCGAAAAACATGCAGGTGTATGACGTCAAAATTTTTCAAATTACGTTTTGTCTCTGCAATAAGGCTGGGCATTATATACAATCTAAATATGTTCAAAAAGCTGGGAAATGATTGAATTGCAACACCTTTTAAAGAGTTAGCATATTCCTGATCTAATTTATAATCACCGGTATAAATCGTGACGTTATGGCCTCTTTGTTGTTGGGCTTTTGCCAGTTTATAAATAAAATCACAAGTTCCGCCGGCATATTTTACAGAAAAGAACGGGAAAACATGTAAAATATTCATGTGTCTTATCCTCTTTGTGGTCTAATTAAACTCAGCAATAAAAAGCATAGATAGTCGTTATTTGTAGCAACATCCAGATACTGTTCGTATGCCTCTTGGTATTATCAGCATTATTCATATAAGGTACCATTGGATAGTCTTTGTAAGTCCAGCTATAAAGTCAGTTCCTGGTTGATATCCAATCAATTTGGATGCCCTCTCTATAGATGCAAATGAATATTTAATATCCCCTGCCCTTGCTTCCGCATGCACAGGTTTAATGTCTTTTCCCAAAACAATGTTTATTTCTTCAACCAACTGGGTTAGTGCGATTTGTCCATGGCAAGCACAGTTCATAACTATACCAGAGTCACATTGCGCTGTAGCTGCAAGAAGGTTTGCCTGAACAACATTCGCAACATAAGTGAAATCGCGACTCTGTTCACCATCTCCGAAGATTGTTGGCCTTTCATCATTTAACATTGCCTTAATAAACTTCGGGATGACTGCAGCGTATTGTGAATTGGGGTCCTGACGGGGCCCGAAGACATTGAAATAACGCAGAGACACGGTATGCAGGCCATAGACCTTGGAAAAAACCTGACAATATTTCTCGCTAGCCAGTTTTGAAACAGCATATGGAGAAAGAGGATTGGGTATCATCTCTTCGTGTTTCGGAAGCTCCGAGTTGTCACCGTAGACGGAGGAAGAGGAAGCATAAACAAGCCGCTTCACACCGGCATCTTTTGCAGCATTTAGCACATTTAAAGTACCGCCGACATTCACCTCATTTGTAGTGAGTGGGTCTTTGATTGAACGTGGCACAGAGGGCAGCGCGGCTTCGTGGAAGACAATGTCGATATCCTTCACAGCCGTCTGGACAGTCCGATAATCCCGGATGTCTCCCTCAATAATTTCAATAGTATTATGTGAATAATTGATTGCATCCTCGAGGTTTTTACGCTTTCCAGTAGAGAAGTTATCAAGAACACGAACAAAAGCTCCTTGCTTTAATAACTCATCTACGATATGTGATCCTATAAAACCAGCTCCACCGGTAATTAAATAATGCATATGGCCTTTTACCTCTTACCTTCGCGTTTCATTCTTTGTATATGGCCTCTCCCCAAGCCTTTCACCTCACACCCCAGCTCAAGGTACCGCTTTATCTTGACGTCGTCAAGGATACCGAAGCAATCAACAACGGCTATAGGTTTTTGGGCTAAGCCCACAATTTCGTCCGGATCAAGATTCAGGTATTCTTCATGACGAACAGCAAGGACAAGGACATCAATGTCTCTAAGGACAACTTTAAGATATTTTAAGACCACAAGATCCCTTAACCTCTCCTGGTTCCTGAAAAAGACACTTTTGGTGTTGTCGGGATATGATTCCTGGTTGTTAAACTCCCACCATTGTTCTACGTAGGGGTCATGGACTCGTATCTCGGCACCCATTTCTGCAAGTCTGCGAATGAGTATCTCTGAGCCACTGTAGCGGGTGTCACCGACGTCTTCACGGTAGGATGCCCCAAGCACCAAGCACAAGGACTTCTGCACTGGCAATGGGTTTGCCCATGTTGCGGAGGGCATCACGAACCATCTGGGCTGCATGGAGGGCACGGGTATCGTTAATGTCTATGGCGAGTGGGGTGATTTTGAATATATTATCCTCAAAACCGAGTATATGCCTGTATGCCCATATACCAAGACCTCCATCTTTGGGGAGGCAGTAGCCGCCGATGCCAGGACCAGGGAAGAGCATGTTGTTGTGGGTGGGTCGTACTTTAATTGCCTTTATTGCCTTTGTGATATCAACGCCATTCTGCTCGGCGAACTTACACCATTCATCCATAAAGGCAAGGATGGTTGCGCGGTAACTATTTTCCATAATCTTTGCTGTCTCTGATTCTATGGGACGGTCGAGGATGGTGAGGGGATATTTCTCTGTATTGAGGACTTCGTTCAGGAACTTGGCTACTCTGTTCTTCGCTTCTTCATTTACACCACTGCACACCCTCCAAAAATCACGAATAGAGGCAACATAATTGCGGCCGGGCATTACACGTTCATAACTGTGTGCAAGCAAAGGATCGGTATTGATATCTCTCTGACGGAAGATTTTTTTCATTGCGGGGAATGCTACTTGTTCAGTAGTCCCGGGGGCAACTGTCGTCTCTATGAGAATAAGGCATTCTGGTTTGATACGTTTCGCAATAATCTCAAAAGATTCCTCCAGGGCAGTCATCTCAACATGACCACTTCTGACGTTTCCGAGTTCTATTTTTGTATAATCGAGCTGGACATCGACTATCACGACATCTGCAAATTGAAGGGCATCATATGTAAACGTTGCAACAAGCATTTTCTTGTCAAGTACACAACGTCTAATCATCGACTCTACTTCTGGATCTTCTGCTTTTACTGGTGATATGCCCTCGTTGAGTTTAGGAATTTTCCAGTAACTACGTGGGCTGGGTCGTTGCATACCTATGACAAATTTTGAAGACTTTCTTGTCCCGACGACTGTATCTGCAACAATCGCCGCCATAACAGCGCCAACAAAACCAACACCCATGACTACAACAATTTCCTGGCCTTTTTCTTTTGCTTGGGCCACAAGTTTTTCAATTCTGACAAACTCCTGTTTGTAATCATCATCCTTTGGTAAAGGATATTTCATTCCATCGGGACTTATTGAAAATTGTTCAGTCATTAAACCCTCTTTGTTTAATATTTAGGCAAATAGGTAAGCTTTCATGTGAAAGAAACTTCGGAGCTCCGAAGTAGTTTATCTACATAATATTATTAAGAAAATATAGAAGGCTCTTAACATTTATACTGCGGGTTACAGCCCGGGCTGTGTTGCGCCCGTAGGGCTCAATTTCTCCTCTATTGCCTGAGTGAGGGATGAAGGGTGAAGGGTTAAGATTTAAGGGTTAAGGGGAAAGTGATTTGATTAGGCCCTGAAGCATGGACGATATTTCTTTCAGTTCGGTAACGAGTTCTGTGGCTTGGGTGTTTTGGTAGATGCCGATTTGTTGGGCAATGTAAACTTGCGTGCGCAATTCGGCGGCTGATCCCTTGGCAATGTGCAAAAAACGAATATATTCGGCTCTGCTATTTCTTTCGGCCCCCTCAGCGATATTGGAAGCTATGGATACGGCCGATCGGTTCATCTGGTCCTTCAATCCATAGTCACGACAATTCCGCAAACTTTCATATATCCCTACGGCCAAACAGCAAGCCCGCTTCCAAACATCCAACTCTTCAAAGGAATTATACATGATTTAAAACCAGTTTTAAGTTTTAAGATTTAAGGTTAAGAATTGAGACCATCGTCAACCTTAAAACTTAATACTTTCACCTTAATCCTTCTATATCAAATCTGCAAAGGTTTTTTCCATCTTCCCTCTTACCTTTTGCCTCTTCCCGCCTCTAACAGGGCCCAATGCCCACCCTTATCGGGGCCTACGCGTTTTAATAATCCTTTTGCCTTTAGGGCTGAAATATTTTTATCTATTGCCGTGGTGCTTATTCCCACAGCAGCGGCTAAGTCTTTTTTTGATATATTTGGCTTGGCTTGCACAAGGGTAAGTATTTTCTTTTGGCTTTCCGCCAACCTTTCTACCAACCCTTTCTGGATGGTGTTTAGATGAAAGCCGGGGGGACGCGTTTTGGAGACCGTCACCATAAAGCTTTCCCCTACCTCTTTAAACTCCGGGGCTGCCAGGCCATAGGCTTTAAAGTCGTCCACTATGCGTCCTATGCCGGAGCCGTACCGTTCTATTACACCGGCTTCCCTGAACATGTCGGCAACCTGAACATTGCGGGGAGTGGAAGTGTAGTCCCCCCGTAAAAGCATCGGGACGGTCAAACCCGGTGGAAGTTTGCCGGAGTTGTAAATCTGTATTTTATCGTCAAAAACTTTTACTATGCCGGTGGTGGAGCCGGAGTAATCCCTGTGCACAATTGAATTGATTACTATTTCCCTCAGGGCGTCAAGCGGATAGTCCCAGCGTTCTTCACGCTGCGGCGCCCCGGTTATTATGTATTCCTTGTTGATATGCTTGGTTATAAAATCAAGCACAGCGTCAACCTGTGTAAAAAGATCGGCTTTGGTTCTGTCGCCGTCTTTTATAAGTGTGGGGGTTTGGAAGCGGCCAAGTTCCACGGCCGTAAAAAGAGACTCGCCCTTTAGAAAAAGAAGGTAGCATGCCCGGGAGATGCGCTTTCCACGCAGCAGATTAAATTTTTTAAGCACCTGAAGCGGTGAATCTTTTATTTTCACCTTCCGGCCGCGGTTGATGCGGCTTATAAACTTTTTTACTTTTGTCAGGGAGATATCCGCAAGTGTATGCTCGGGGTCGATGGTGTAGTCCCAACTGGAATTGAAGGTTTTGTAATGGGCTTGGGCTACCTCGTCCGGGCGCATTAAATGGTTGGAATTCCCCACTCTTTTATAATAACGGCCCTTAACCGCTACCGGCTTTATGGGGTATTCTTTTACCCGTATAATAGTCACGGTTTTTCCGTCCACCTGCGCGGTTTCAATATCGGGCGTTATTGAGGGGGTGGTTTTTGTTTTTATCTCATTGAACCACTGTTGGGCGGTTTCGTCTGTTAAGGAAAGGCCGGTAACCACGCCGGAATCGGAAACCCCAAGAAGAACTGTTCCGCCATGGGTATTGGAAAAAGCGGCGATGGTTTCAATAGCCTCATTTGAAAAATTGGATTTAAATTCCAGCGAATTAGATTCGCCTTTTTTGATAAGCTTTTTAAGTTCAGTTGGTGTCATATTAAATCAGATCTGCAAAGGTTTTTTCCATCTTACGGAAACGGGTTACGCCCAGATAGAGGAAGAAGGAAATAATGGCGAGGCTGAGTAGAAAGCCGGGCATGTAAATGGGGCTATTGCCGCCGAGAATGCACCAGCGGAAACCGTCGATTACCCCCACGATGGGGTTGAGGTTGTAAAGCAGTCGCCAGGGTAGCCCGAACTGCCTGCGGACTTTTGAGGATGGTGGCCAGCATGTACAGACCTTTTTCAGGGAAGGCACTTGGTAGCTTAACTTTTCCGCCTTTTGTTGAAGTCGAAAATTTCGACTTCAACCCATCCCACTCTGTCTTATCCAGTTCGATGATGTATCCAACTGGAAACTTGTCAGGATTATTCTTTACGGCCTCATTGATGCGTTTTGTCTCAACGCCGTATATTTCGGCGATATCGCTATCGAGCAAAACACTTTGGCCGCGTAACTCAACAATCAGGTCCTTTAAATTCTCAAATTTTGCTATTGCACTCATATCAGCTCATCCTTTTCATAATCTTTCACCCGGTTAGCTCATCTTTTTGCCCACAGATTTTCCGCAATTTCTCTGTTGATCCCTGCCTGTCTCCAAATCGAGTTTAAAGTTCCCTGCGGGATACTTCGCTTATTCCGTGGAACAATCACGACCCGCGTCCGCCCCGCATAAGAACCTTCAAAAACATCCTCCTTGCTTCGCCTTTTGAGGACGATACCAATTTGATTCAGTATCCACGCCACATCCTGGCTCGTGAGATTTCTAAGCATACTGATAATTCAGAGGAATGGCGCGAAATGTCTCTTCCGATGATTTATCCCCAGGGAAAAAGAATCCCTTCAATTCATCCATGGGAACGGGTCGATAGATCTCTTTCTGACGGCCTTCGGAAACCATGTATTCAATATATGTCTCAATCGCGCGTTTCAAACCGTTAAGAGCTTCCGTCTTGCTTTTGCCGCAGGAAGCCACATCTAATTCCACGCACAATGACGCATATTGACTACCTTCTTTCTTAATCAGGCAAGTGATAGTCATATCAATCTTCCTCCTTGCTCATTCATTTAATTTTTTATCTGCTCGCAATTGTTGTTAATTCAATCACTTCTTTACGAAACAAATCTTTACGATGTCCAATTGCAGCCATCCCCATGTGTTTATAAAAACCATATCAGGCATCATTTCGTATGTTTCCGTAAAGGTCTTCTTCTACTTCGTTTGCAGTGAGAGGTTTGCCAAAAAGACAACCAGCTACGTTTAAGATAGGGTCTTCCGTTTCTTCCTTTTCAATTGGGGTCGGACAGGCTAAGTTTTATAAGCAGTGTTGGGTTTTGAGTTAAAAATATCAATTCTTATAACACAAAACATAGCACATATCACTCAACACTGGATTTCTGTGATGTTTTGACAATTTTTGTCAGTATATTAATAATGGCAACATTCCAGTTCTTCAAAACGGGTCAACTTCATGGTCTGTCTGGTTTTTTGAGTTCATAGCGTTTGTTGAGTTTGTTGAGTTGATTGTGTTTGGTTACCCAACTGCTTCTACCGGAAGGTTTTCTATATTGACATTCACAATATCAGAGAGGCTAAATCTCTGCCTCACATCTAATACTTCTATTCCTATTAATTGACCGTTTTTGTCAAAATCTACCACAACGCCGTCTTCTATTTCTTTAGATTTAGCGACATAATCTTCTCTAAAATAAACGTATAGGGCATCTGCCTCTTTGCTATATTCTATTTTCATTTTTTATACCTCCCCTTTTTATGCTTTGTCTACCACACTT
>CAIJOT010000041.1 GCA_903822335.1 uncultured delta proteobacterium | reverse complement strand
GTCAATCACGTAATCTGCTGAGACAATCGCATCGTGGTCGTGCTCCACCACAATAACCGTATTATCGAGGTCTCTCAGTGCTCTCAGTGTGGCAAGGAGCCTCTCATTGTCCCTCTGATGAAGCCCGATACTTGGCTCATCAAGGACGTATACTACCCCCGTGAGACCTGATCCAATCTGGGTGGCAAGCCGGATTCTCTGGGATTCGCCGGAGGACAGCGTTGCTGAGTTTCTGCTCAGGGTTATATAGTCAAGCCCCACATCTATTAAGAATTTTAACCGTGACGTTATCTCTTTCAGGATCCTTCTTGCAATCTCCCTTTCTTTATCAGAGAGTTCTATGGTGTGGAAAAATGTTAAGGAACCTGCAATGGTTTTCTTTGCAATTTCATCAATATTCAACCCATTTATCTTAACCCACAACATCTCTTTCTTTAATCGTGCACCATTACAGGCCGGACAGGGTATAAGGTTGATAAACCTCTCGAGTTTTTCTTTCTCGAAGAAAGAGGCATGTCCATATTCCTGTTCAAGCTCCCTTATAACCCCCTCAAAGGGTCTTTTGACGAATTCCCTGCGTGAGCCCCTGTCAAAGTAGAATTCTATCTCTTTGCCATTGGAGCCGTAGAGAATCACATCCTGCACTTCTTTCGGCAGTTTCTTGAAAGGTTCCCGTATATCAACCTTGTAGTGTTTCACGAATGCTTCCAGGAAGGGGAGAAAATGGATAGGATTTTTTTCTCCCCAGGGGATGATAGCGCCTTCCCTCAACGATAAATCCTTGTTTGGAACGATGAGTTCAGGGTCAAAATATTCTTTTACCCCGAGACCGAAACAGGTAGGGCATGCTCCGTAAGGATTGTTGAAGGAGAACATCCTCGGTGCAATCTCCGGATAACTTATCCCGCAATCCGGGCAGGCAAATTTTTCACTGAAGATCAGGGTGTCCTTTCCTGTTTCTATTTTGACGATCCCCCCTGCCTTGTGAAGGGCAAGCTCCACTGCCTCGAACAGCCTCCTCTCAATTCCATCCCTTAAGGTAATTCTGTCTATTACCACATCTATCTCGTGCTTCTTATTCTTATCGAGCATAATCTCATCGGAAAGATCAACGATTTTCCTGTTCAGCCTGATCCTTGTAAAACCCTGCTTCCGTAATTCCTCTATCTCTTTCCGGTATTCTCCTTTTCTCCCCCTTACAATTGGCGCCAGAATGGTCAGGTTTGTGCCTGTACCACGTGACATAATAGCATCCACTATCTGAGGGGCATGCTGGCTTTTAATCTCCTTTCCACAACCGTAACAGTACACACGGCCAATCCTTGCGAAGAGGAGCCTCAGGTAATCATATATCTCTGTAGCGGTGCCCACTGTACTTCTCGGGTTTTTGCTTATTGCCTTTTGTTCTATACTTATCGCAGGAGAGAGCCCTTCAATGTAGTCCACATCGGGTTTTTCCATCAGTTCAAGGAATTGTCGTGCGTAGGAGGAGAGGGATTCCACATACCGCCTCTGCCCCTCTGCGTAGATGGTGTCAAAGGCAAGGGTTGACTTTCCGGAGCCGCTTGGCCCGGTAATCACGACCATCTTGTTTCTTGGAAGCTCAACATCTATATTTTTGAGGTTGTGCTCCCTTGCCCCTTTTATAATAATTTTGTCCATTGCGGTAAGAATATACCAGATTTTTTAGGTATGGTAAAGCGAGCAACCTCCTTTACGACCATAAAGATGTAGCTGGACAGGTATTCCCTTTGCTCTCCGCGGAGCATGAGCCCGAGGATTCGAATCGTTTGATGTTCAATGGCGGAGACCTGCACAGATGTTCGGACAGTGCACATCATCTCGTATCGGAACCATTCAAACCATTGCGGGGTACCAGGAGGTTTAATAAAAAGAATTCCGCGCAGCTCTGCTGCGAGGTAGTTCATTAGTTAATGGTATCCACAGGTAAAAGGTGAAGCGGCCATTTTTTACCTCTGCCTCAGATTTTAAAAAAGATAGCAAAAAATATATTTGTTGCTACCTGCAATGGAGTTTTTAGAACCTACGTCAGATATACAACATTATAATTGACAATCAACACCTACTTCACCTAAATTGGAAGTAATTGAGCTTAAGGGGTCAGAAAGAAAGCTTTGTGCTTTTTTAATCAATTCCGGGCAATAATCTGATAATACTGACACAAAATTAGTGGTGAATCACTATTGCTTGACTTCTTGCCTTAAAGATATCCGTTCAGCCTCGGGTTTTAACCAAAAAATCAGCACGTTCATATTGATAGTTTGCTTTTCTTGTGTTATTCATATCACATGCTGCAAAGCAAATTCCTATCAGTTTCCTTTTTCGAAGCAGATCCCGAGCCTCGGGCGGATCTGATCTTGAGCAGATTAAAATGGGCCCAAGATGACTTTGTTTTGACGCTGAACCCATTATCCTGTAATATATAAGATATTCGGTGTGAAAGAGTCGGAGAACACCATGAGATCAGAAAACCGCGACCTGTTTTCAGGGCCGAATGGCACAGGTTGTGCCTTGACAAGACAACATATGAGGATGCCCTCTCAAGGTGGTCGCACTGGCCCACTCTATGACTTTATAGGATTTGTGATTGCCCGATTCCCAAGATACTTGGGATGTATCATGTTAATCCTTTCCTTGAACGTTTCCATTGTTAACGGTGCGACACCCGACC
>CAIJOT010000040.1 GCA_903822335.1 uncultured delta proteobacterium | reverse complement strand
TGGACTTTGCCTTATATGTCTCATCTCTCCCATCTTCATGGGGAGGAATCTCGAGGCATACCTCTTTCAATATTGAGTCTTCTCTGAAATCAATGTGCTGGGAGAGGTGACGAATCGTATATCCCTTTGGAAAGGATATGGCACCTGAGTCAGGCTCTTCCTCTCCGAGTATCATCCGGAATAGTGTTGTCTTGCCGGTCCCATTTTTCCCGACAAGTCCTACACGCTCACCAGGATTAATGGTAAAACCTGCATTTTCAAACAGAACCTGCCTGCCATAGGCCTTGCTTAAATCTATAACTGTTATCATGTAATGAATTCCGTACTGTTAAGTCTGCTAACCTATACGGTCACGGGCTGAAAACATCATCTAATACTAAAATACAATCAAATGAATACTTTTCATGTTTGGGAAAAGATTGTTTATTCCACGAGTACAAGGCCGAAGATATCCCTTTCCTCTTCGTGACTTCGAATCACGCGGATGGGAAGACCTTGTTCTCTCGCAGTTTTAAAAACATCAATGCCACAGGACTCCATGGATGGCCTTGCTTGATGGGCATGTGCACATCCACCTGTCGTGTTACACTTCTTGCACCTGTCACAGGGTCCACTCCCCATGCTCCAGGCCTTGTAATGTCCATCGAGAAAAATCGTCCTTTCCAGATCCACCACTATCTCATTAAACTGGTCAACAGTTTTGTAACCCTTTTTGAAATGACGGTGGAGCAAAATCCCGTGTACGTATGAGTCGAGTATCCCACGCATTTCCTGAGGAGCAGGGGTGTGAGGAGGACAACAGAGGCTCTGGCCGTACCCCGGACATCCGAATTGGCATTTCATTCTAACCCACGGTGCGGTATAAACCTTCGATGTCTCAATAGCAACCGCATGATCAATCCCTTTTTCCAAGGATATCGTAATGTAAGGATTTAATGTTTCCATGAGATTATCCGTCACTTACCACCTTACTTATATAAAAAAGGCCGCACTGTGAAGGCGCGGCCTTTTTTCGCAGGTAATTACTTTTTAATTACATAGTCAGTAGCGGCTTCAACCCGTCTGTTTTTCTGTTTTCCCTCTTTTGTCTTATTATCAGCTATGGGCTTTGAGAATCCAAACCCTTTTGCCGTTAGGCGGGATGCTTCAATCTTGTATTTCTTTACCATGACGTTTTTAATCGCTTCAGCACGTCTCTGGGATAGATTCTGGTTATATTTCGCCCCGCCTATATTATCTGTATGACCCTCAATCACTACCTTAAGCTCAGGATATTTTTTCATTACTTCAGCAACCTTCTCAATTTCCTTGTTGTAACGAGGTTTTACAAGGGTTTTACCCGTGTCAAATTCCACATTCAATGTAACCCTTCCTTTTTCAAGCATCTGGGCTTCAGTTTCTGTCATAGCTGCAGCAGCTTTCTGGGCCGTTACAGGGGCAGGGGGTGGGCACCCGTTTTCATCCACCTGCACGCCTTTTGGTGTATCAGGACACTTATCAAGGTAATCAGGCACACCATCATTATCAGAATCAAGAGGACAACCATCTTTGTCAACTATTACACCTTTTGGAGTATCCGGGCATTTGTCTAAGTCATCGGGCACACCATCACCATCTGAGTCACGTACCTCTTTCGCAGGAACAGGAATAGGGACGGGCTTTGGCGCACCAAAAACAAAACCCAATCCAAGGGTATACTCCAAGTTATTATAGATACTATCAAACACTAAAACATGCCGGACATCAGCCCTCAAAGCTACTCTCTCTGTGAGGAAGTATTTCAAGCCGGCGCCATAACCAAAGGCAGCCCTGGTTTTATCTGACACACCGGCAGGGTATTTAACGGTCTGGCCCCCTACCCCTGCTGATACAAAAGGTACCAGTTTGCTGGCCGGCATGAGATGGTAGAGACCTTCAAGCCTATAATTATACACATTTGTCCCCTGAGCACCGCCAGCATCAGTGCCATTATAGTCGGTAGAGGCATAACCAAAAAGCGCCTCGACTCCTAAGTTTCTTGTAAAATCATAGCCAGCCCTCAGACCATACACCGGACGTGTTTTTAAATGCTGATTCCCTTCAAAGGTATAACCACCAATATATGGGGTTAAGGAAAACGTTGAAGGTTTAATCTGGGCATAACCCGAAGAGGTCAGTGCCAACAGCATGAAACAAGATAGCAATACAATAAATGTTTTCATATACTTAACCCTCCTTAACTGTTTTATAAGCATCAATCCAAAATAAGTGAACATCACGATAGTTCTGTTTACTCCATGGGTCAATGGTATCAAAAGATTTTCTCCTTTGTCAATAAAAAAAGCGGTATAATATCAAAATAAAGGGTTTTTTTATCTCCTTAATGACCCCTCAATATTTTTTTATCTTCAGCATTTATAGGCTTTCACATCCGCTTGAATAAACCACAATGCAGTTATTTGTTCCCCGATTTCTCAACCTCTTTTATTTTTAATGGTATAAAACATTGTCATTATAGCATTTAGAGGCTATTTTAGGCCCTGGAAATTGATATTAAGCCAAAAAAGCCGCACTGTCATCTGACAGTACGGTCCTGATCTTTATTGAATTATTCTATTTTACCAGTTTCCTGTCTTCAGATATTCGTCAATTGCTGCTGCGGCTTTTCTGCCCGCACCCATAGCGAGAATGACCGTTGCAGCCCCTGTAACAATGTCGCCACCTGCGAACACACCTTTTTTGCTTGTTTTTCCTGTTTCAGGGTCAGCCTCGATATTTCCTGACTTTCTCAATTTCAACCCTTCGGTGCTCTGGGTCAATATCGGGTTTGGACCCTGTCCGATAGCAACGATGACAACACCAACATCTATAATATGGTTTGAGCCTTTAATCTCAACTGGTCTTCTTCTCCCTGAGGCATCAGGTTCACCAAGTTCCATCTTCACGCACTCGAGACCCTTTACCCATCCCTTATCATCACCTACGACCCTGATTGGGTTTGTGAGTAGCCTGAAATCGATGCCCTCTTCCTCTGCATGGTGAGCTTCTTCTGCTCTTGCAGGCATCTCATCACGGGAACGGCGATACACAAGATATACATTTTCACCACCCAGCCTTTTCGCTACCCTCGCCGAGTCCATAGCAACATTACCGCCACCGATAACTGCAACCTTACTCCCTACCCGCACCGGTGTGTCATATTCCGGGAAGAGGTATGCCTTCATCAGGTTGGACCTCGTAAGGAATTCATTTGCAGAATAGACGCCATTCAGGTTCTCTCCAGGTATATTCAAGAAATAGGGAAGCCCTGCACCGGTACCGATAAAGATGGCGTCATATCCCTGGGCAAAAAGTTCATCCATGGTCACTGTCTGTCCAACAATAGTATCTACCTTGATTTTCGCTCCAAGTTTGCCCACATAATCTACTTCCCGCTGGACAATGCTCTTTGGAAGACGAAATTCCGGAATTCCATAGACCAGCACACCGCCTGCTTTATGGAGTGCCTCAAAAACAGTGACTTCATGCCCTTTTTTCGCCATTTCTCCTGCAACAGTTAAGCCTGCAGGACCGGCGCCAACAATTGCTACCTTTTTTCCTGTTGGCTTTGGCAGTTCAGGAACACGGACATCCCCCTGTTGCAACTCATAATCAGCAACAAAACGTTCGAGCCTTCCGATAGCGACTGGTTCACCCTTTTTGCCAAGGATACACTTGCTCTCGCACTGTGTTTCCTGAGGACACACGCGGCCGCATACAGCGGGTAATGCATTTGTCTCCTTAATTGTGTGAATGGCACCCATAAAATCGCCTTCTTTAATCTTCTTTATGAAAGCCGGAATGGTTATATTTACAGGACACCCTTCCACACAGGGCATGTTCTTACACTGGAGACACCGTGAGGCTTCACGGATTGCATTCTCCCTCGTATAACCCAAGGTAACCTCGTTAAAGTTCTGGATTCTCAGTTTTGGGTCCTGTTCGGGCATTTTCTCGCGTTTCTTCGACTTCTTCAATTGTTTAGCCTGAAACTCTAATTTGCACTGATGGTCCCATAATGCACGGCGTTCCTCTCGGTTATACATCTTCTGGCGGAGCATCAGTTCAGTAAAATCAACAGCATGTCCGTCAAATTCAGGGCCGTCAACACACACGAATTTCGTCTCATTCCCAATTGTTGCCCGGCAGCAACCGCACATACCTGTTCCGTCCACCATGATGGTATTGAGGCTCACCACAGTTTTCAGGTTGTGTGGCCGTGTCACATCCGTAACAGCTTTCATCATAATCACAGGCCCAATTCCGATCACAAGGTTAATCTTTCTCCCTTCTCCTATCAGTTTCTTCAACACGTCGGTAACAAAGCTGTGGTGACCATAAGAACCATCGTCCGTGGTGACAAAGAGTTCATGGCTGATGGCCTTCATCTCTTCTTCAAGTATGAGCATCTCTTTGGTACGGGCACCGATAATCGAAATAACCTCGTTGCCTGCTTCATAAAGAGCCTTCGCAATTGGATACACAGGGGCTACGCCAACGCCACCGCCAACACACACAACAGTGCCAAATTTTTCAATATGACTTGGTTTGCCTAATGGTCCCACCACATCTAAAATCGCCTGACCCTGTTCAAATTTATCAAGTTTCCGGGTTGAAGATCCAACTGCCTGAAAGATAACCGTTATCAAACCCATATCCCGATCGAAGTCAGCTACGGTGAGAGGTATTCTCTCTGCATAATCATCGGCGCGCAAGACCACAAATTGGCCTGGTTTCACCCTTTTCGCAATGTCCGGCACATAGAGTTTGTAAAGTGTAATTGACGGTGCTAACTGTCGTTTCTCCACTATTTCATTGAGTTTCTGTTCTCTTGCCATAGTTTCTCCTTTTCCAAAATATATTCCTAAAGTAACTGCTTTATCTCCCCTTTTTAATAGGAAATTTCACTGTAAAAGTCGTACCCTGATCTACCTTACTCTCCACTTCAATACGGCCAAAATGTGATTCCACAATCCTTTTTGCAATCGAGAGTCCGAGGCCTGTCCCTGTTGTATACCGTGTTTTAGGCCCGGAAACCCGAAAAAACTCATCAAAAATACAGGGGAGACTCTCCTCATCAATCCCGATACCTGTATCAGCAACCTTTATATTCAAAAAATTGTTGTTCGGTTTCGCACTAATCATGACCTTGCCGTTCTTCACATTATACTTAATCGCATTAGAAACAAGATTGGTGAATAACTGTTCCATTTCCGACCTGTCCGCCTCAATAAGGGGCAATGTTTCGGGGACATCCACCTGAAATTGAATCTCTTTCGCTTCACCCTGGTTTTTCAATAACTCGACAGTGTTTATGATAATGCTGGAGACATTCAACAACTCCTTTTTTCTCTCCACCCGTTTCGCTTCCAACCGGCTGTACTGCAACAAATCATTCACAAGGTCGAG
>CAIJOT010000039.1 GCA_903822335.1 uncultured delta proteobacterium | reverse complement strand
TTCACCCTCTCCAGCACATCAAGGAACAGCTCAAAGCTTTCTTTCTGATACTCTCTTAAAGGGTCCTTTTGCCCATAACCCCTGAGGCCAATCCCTTCCTTCAGATGATCGAGGGAAAGTAAATGCTCTTTCCAGTGGGCATCCAGCGAGTTTAATGTGATAAATCTCTCTATCATACGTAACTGGTCTTCCCCGAACTCTTTTTCCTTACGTCCATACACGGTAAACACCTTGTCTTTCAACATGTTAAGAAAACCTTCCCTCGTAAAGGATTTTATATCAATCGAGTCAAGGTCTATATGGAAGAAAAATGTTTCGTAAATCCTGTTCTTCAGTGAGGCTATATCCCACTCTTCCGGATATACCTTCTCAGGGGCATATTCATACACAAGGTCTTCGCATATATCTTCTATCATATCGGATACGCGTTCCTTTATGTCGCCATCCTTCATAACCTCTCTTCTCATGCCGTACACTGTTTCCCGCTGTTTGTTCATCACATTATCATACTCGAGGAGGTACTTTCTTATTTCAAAGTTGTGTCCCTCTACCCTTGTCTGTGCATTCTCTATGGCTTTTGTTATGAAGGGATGCTCTATGGGCATATCCTCTTTCATTCCGAGCTTAGCTAACATTGGTGAAACCTTATCGGAGCCGAAAAGCCTCATAATTTCATCTTCCAAAGAAACGTAAAACCTTGAAGATCCAGGGTCTCCCTGCCTTCCCGACCTTCCCCTTAACTGATTGTCTATCCTTCTCGATTCATGCCTTTCTGTTCCAAGGATATGTAAACCACCAAGTTTTATCACACCCTCTTTGTCTTTCTCGCATATTCTTATTGCCTCATCCAGTGATTTATCGTATTCCTCTGTTCCTTTTTGTCCCTTACACATATTTATCGCAAGAAATACCGGATTTCCGCCGAGGAGGATGTCCGTTCCTCTTCCTGCCATGTTTGTGGATATTGTGACAGCTTTTGACCTGCCTGCCTGGGCAACGATCTCTGCTTCGTTCTCATGATTCTTTGCATTCAGGATGTGGTGAGGGATACCCTTTCTTTTCAGCATCTCCGAGACCCTTTCAGATTTATCAATCGATAGCGTTCCCACAAGGACAGGTCTTCCTTGTTTGTATAGTTCCTCAATTTCCCCTATCACAGCCTTGAATTTTTCCTTCTCTGTTCTGTAAATAACATCCGTATGGTTTGTCCTTATAAGGTGTCTGTTTGGAGGTATCACCATCACATCGAGATTATATATTTTCTTAAACTCAAGGGCTTCGGTGTCTGCAGTACCCGTCATGCCCGCGAGTTTTTTATACATCCTGAAATAATTCTGAAAGGTAACCGTTGCAAGGGTTTGATTTTCTCTCTCAATCTTCACATTTTCTTTTGCCTCTAATGCCTGATGAAGCCCATCGCTGAAGCGTCTGCCCGGCATAAGCCTGCCGGTAAATTCATCTACTATGATAACCTGTCCATCCTTGACGATATAATCAACATCCCTGCTGAAGAGGTGGTGCGCCCTTAAAGCCTGATTAATGTGGTGCAAGGAATCCACATATTTGGGGTCATAGAGGTTCTCAACATTAATAATCCTTTCAATCCTTGCTACCCCTTCCTCTGTAAGGTAGGTGCTTTTTGCTTTTTCGTCTACCATGAAATCTTTCTCTTTCTTGAGCTGGTATATAAGCCGATTGATCTTATAGTATTTGTCCGTTGATTCCTCTGCAGGACCTGAAATAATAAGGGGTGTTCTTGCCTCATCAATAAGGATGCTATCAACCTCATCAACGATCGCATAGTTGAATTCCCTGTGGACACATTCCTCAAGGGTGTATCTCATATTATCCCTGAGGTAATCAAACCCGAATTCATTGTTGGTTCCATAGGCTACATCGCACCCATATGCCAATTTTCTCTCATCATCATCCAGACCATGGACAATGACACCTACAGAAAGACCGAGAAATTTGTATATGGGGCCCATCCACTGGGCATCCCTTTTTGCAAGATAATCGTTCACGGTTACTAAATGGACACCATGTCCTGTCAATGCATTGAGATATACAGGCAATGTGGCTACAAGGGTTTTACCTTCTCCTGTTGCCATCTCTGCAATTTTACCCTCATGGAGAACAACCCCTCCAATAAGCTGGACATCGAAATGCCTCATGTTGATGGTTCGTCTTGCCGCTTCCCGAACTACAGCGAAAGCTTCAGGCATAAGGTTTTCCAGTTCTTCCCCCTTTTCGATTCTTCCTTTCAATAGAGGGGTCTTCCCCTTTAACTCCTCGTCCGTAAGGTTTCTGAGCTCATCCTCGAAGCCGCATGTCTTTTCAACAATAGGCTGGATTCTCTTTAATTCCCTCTCGTTTTTTGTTCCGATAATTTTCTTCAGAATATTGGTAATCATGTTAAATATTATACAAAATTTTAAGTTAGATATTACGAGTTACAAGTTTCGGGTTTAAATCCATAACCACGCTGAAAGCGTGATGACCCGTAACGCGTAACACGCTTTTAAGAATATTCATCAGTCTCTCAATGTGGCCACTATCCTTTCCTCATGGAGAATGATATTAAAGGCATCTATAATACTTTTTACCACGATATCTGCTTCCTTGATTAAAGCATTCGCACAGCCTTCCTCTCCTATAACACCAATACCCAGGGCAGCCTCTCTCAGCATAAGGGCATCGTTTGCTCCATTCCCTATGGCAACAACCTTTTCCGGGCCAAGTTCCTTTACGATTTTTGCTTTTTCATTACCGCTGTTCTCTTTTTTTACGTTGAGAACCTTGAAGCCGATGATATTTGTTTCATTATCTACATTGTCATAACTGTCTGCTGTTATGATAAATACCTTTATATATCTTGATACCTTTTCAAGCATCTCTTTGACACCTTCCTTGAGCTTTCCGTCAAATGCACATGTCCCGTTGAAATCGATGACAAGATATTCTATAACGAGATCGCCCCACCCAGGAATGGAAACACTTATCATAGTTACCTCCTAAAATTTATTCGCAAATTATTGTAACATATCTTGCGAGATTTAGAACCATAAATTTTCTCCTTGCTTTTTTCCCAAATATGATTAAACTCTTCGCCATGAAACCAGTTCACCAATCAACCAGTCAACCATTCAACAACCCGTGTGGAGGGGAGTGGCAGGTTGACTGTGTGATATACGATTGTGATGGGGTACTCTTTGATTCAATTGAGACAAATGGAAGGTTGTACAACCATATCGCCACTTCTATTGGAAGGGCTTTGCTCACCATGGAGGAATTACAATACTGTCATACCCACACAGTATACGAATCAATTAACCATCTTTTCAGGCACGACGGTGTTTTAGAAAAAAAGGCCCTGGAGTTCTTAAAACAGGTAGATTTACAGGCATTTATCATTTACCTGAAGATGGAACCAAACCTCATCCAGACATTAACGTTATTAAAGGAAAAAGGGATAATAAGGGCTATCAGTACAAACAGGACCACTTCTATGAAACACATCATGGAAAGGTTTAACCTCTGGCCTTATTTTGATATGGTTGTGACCGCCCTCGATGTAAAGCACCCAAAACCCCATCCAGAATCTGTAGAGAAGATTCTCACGGCCCTGAACGTTGATAGAGAACGAACCCTCTACGTGGGAGATTCTGAAGTTGACAGAGAAACGGCCCTCTCCTCAGGTGTGAAATTTATTGCCTATAAAAATAGAGAAATAGCAGGGGCTGGTTTTATAGATGACCATCTTGCCCTGCTGAACTTTCTTTCAAATGTGATGCGTCCTCAAGGACAAGCTTTTTCCTCCTGATGAGGGTGTATATCGGTCCAGATAAGAGATAAGCAAAGGCTAATATAAAGAGCGTTAATGCTGGTTCTATAAATATTATCACGATAAGCGTAATGGCCGCTACTGTGAAACGAAATGGCCTTCCCTTAAAAAACCCCATCTCCTTAGAACTGCAATACCGGACATCGCTTACCATGAGAAAAGCGAGTATATAGATAAGGATGGGCATAAAAACAGTTTTCAGTTCTCCGTGAAACCCAAGCCATGAAAAGAAGAACACGCTCCCTGCAATTGCTGCTGCCGCTGCCGGTATAGGAAGCCCGAGAAACTGTTTTTTCTGAATCGTGTCCACCTGTACATTGAACCGTGCCAGCCTGAGTGCCCCGCAGGCAACAAAAAGGAATGCAGCGAGCCAGCCAAATCTTCCGTAGCTTTTCAAGGCCCACATGTAGGCGAGTAACCCTGGAGCTACCCCAAAGGCCACCAAATCTGACAATGAGTCGTATTCAACCCCAAACCTGCTGCTTGAACGGGTCAACCGTGCAACCTTACCGTCTAACATATCAAAAACACAGGATACAAATATCGCAATACTTGCATAAATGAATTTTTTGTCTATCGTTGCAACTATTGAGTAAAAACCAGAAAAGAGGCTCATAGAAGTCAACAGATTTGGTAAAAGATAGATACTTTTACCTTTTCTTCTTTTCATATTCCCCCCTTCATCGCCAGGTGTGTCTCCCCTGCTTTTACTTTGTCATCTAATGTTACTATAGTTTCATACCCTTTTGGAACATAAATATCTACCCTTGAGCCAAAGGCGATAATGCCAACAGGATCTCCCTGTTTCACATAGTCCCCTTCCTTCACATAAGAGGTTATACGTCTTGCTAAAAATCCTGCTATCTGAACTAACAAAATCTTTTCTTTGCCCTTCTCTATGAGAATGTAATTCCTCTCGTTCTCTTTGTCTATATCTTTTTTGAAGGCAAGCGCAAATTCACCGTCCCTGTGTACTACCCTTGCAATCTTTCCCTCGCATGGCGCTCTATTCACATGGACACTCGTGAGGGACATAAATATGCTCACCCTTTTCGTTTCTGTACCGATAAATTCACCCTCAAACATATCTTTTATCTCCATTATCCTGCCATCTGCCGGTGAAATGAGGGTATCCTGTACATCACCAGATGACCGTCTCGGGTTTCTAAAGAAAAAAAGACAGAAAAAAAAGAAGAAAAAACTTACAATAAAAAGAATGTTAAGATGAAATATGTAAAAAAGAATGGAGAGGATAAGGGAAGGGATGATAAAGGTTAACCCTTCCCTTGCAATAGGCTTTTCTCTCAACCCTTTCTCCTGATCCAACCCATCATAGCCCTCAACTCTTTTCCCACCTTCTCTATCAGGTGTTCACTATCTATCTTTTTCAGGGCATTATACACAGGTCTACCTGCCATATTCTCAAGTATCCACTCCCTTGCAAATTCCCCGTTCTGTATCTCTTCCAGCATTGCTCTCATCTCTTCCCTGGTTTCTTCTGAAATAATCCTTCTGCCTCTCGTCATGTCTCCATATTCTGCTGTATCGCTAATAGAATAACGCATATAAGAGATTCCACCTTCATACATTAAATCCACAATAAGTTTGAGTTCATGAAGACACTCAAAATACGCAATCTCCGGCTGGTAACCCGCCTCAACCAGTGTATCGAACCCTGCCCTCACGAGTTCTGTTGCACCACCGCACAACACAGCTTGTTCGCCGAAGAGGTCCG
>CAIJOT010000038.1 GCA_903822335.1 uncultured delta proteobacterium | reverse complement strand
AGGATTACTATTTCCATAGGCAAAAATGGGGGGGAACTGCGGTGTAAGGACATGCTGTGTACCATTGACAGTATATCAAATGTCCTCTCACGGTTTGAGGATGAAGAATTGCGTTGTGAGGACGTAAGGATTGCCATGGGGGTAGTTGCACCAAGACCCATCAGGGCAAAAAAAGCTGAAGAGGCTCTGAAAGGCAAGGTCATTTCTGAAAAGGTCTTCGAAGAGATAAGTGAGATTGCAGCATCTGAAGCATCTCCGAGAGACAGTATCAGGGGTGAAGCATGGTATAGGAGAGAGATGGTGAAGGTGCTTACGAAAAGGGCTATCATGAGATCGATTGACAGGATAATCAGACCGGATGATACCATTTATCCTGAAAGATTATGGTGATAATAGGTTCAAGGTTCAAAAACTTAGAACATTGAACAGTAACTTATGAAGGGGGCGAAATGAAACAGGAGATAGTTTTTAATTTGAATGGAGAGGCAGTGAGAGTAGAGGTAGAACCTGAATGGACACTGCTCCATTTTCTGAGAGAGGTATATGGGCTTACCGGAACAAAAGAAGGATGCGGCTATGGGGAATGCGGTGCCTGTACCGTGATTATAGACGGTAAAGCCATCAACTCATGTTTATACCCTGTGCTGGAGGTTGCAGGAAAGAGCGTTACCACGATAGAAGGGCTTGCCTCGAAGGATGGGGAGCTCCATCCCCTGCAAAAAGCTTTTGTCGAGCAGGGGGCAGTGCAGTGTGGTTTCTGTATCCCGGGCATGATTATGTCTGCAAAGGCACTCCTGGATGAGAAAGAACAACCTTCCGAAGATGACATCAAAGACTCTATCGCAGGCAATCTATGCAGGTGCACAGGTTATGTAAAGATTATTGATGCGATAAAAACTGTTGCAGGTGGGAGGTGAGTATGGACGGATTACAAATAATCGGAAAAAGAATACCTAAGAGGGATGCCCCTCAAAAGGTAACAGGCAGTGCTGTATACATACAGGATTTGAAAATACCAGGCATGCTCTACGGTAAAATCCTCTACAGTAAATACCCCCATGCACGAATACTCAAACTCGATACCTCAAAGGCGGAAAAACTCCCCGGCGTAAGGGCCGTTGTCACTGCTACAGATATACCCGCTACCTTCAGGATCGGCGTCATGAAGGACAACCCGCCGCTCAAGACAGGAAAGGTTCTATCGACCCGCGACGAGATTGTAGCTATTGCAGCCACAACCCCTGAGATCGCCGAAGAGGCCCTCTCCCTCATTGACGTTGAATATGAGGAACTTCCTGGCATCTTCGATCCCTTAGAGGCAATGAAAGAGGGTGCGCCGCTCATCCATGAAGAAATGAAGTCAAATGTCCTCAAGATGCCCTGGAAACTTGTCTGTGGCGATGTGGAAGCCGCCAAAAAGGAATCGGCCTTTATCGTGGAGGATACCTTCAGCACCCCGTGGGTCACCCACTGCTGCCTCGGCACGAGCGGGTGTATCGCCCAGTTCGACACGAACAACAACCTTACCATGTACAGCAATACCCAGATACCTTCCCTTGCGCAGAATGATTACATAGATGCGCTTGCTGCGTTCGGCCTGAAAAACAAACGGGTCAGAATCGTCCAGTCCGTCATCGGCGGCGGATTCGGCAGCAAGCTCGACACCTATGCCTATGAATATATCGCCATCCTCCTTGCCCGGAAGACGAGAAAGCCGGTAAAAATAATTTTCTCACGGGAAGAGGAATTTTTTGCTACCTCTCCCCGCCAGTGCACGATCACGAAGATTTCCCATGGTTGTGATAAGGAAGGGAAGCTTACCTTCCGCGAGATAGACATGATACTTGATAACGGCGCCTATACATCCTGGGGGGCCACGACCCCTTCGGTCATGATGATGCCCATCTCATCGCTCTACAAGGTACCCAACATCAAATATGTGGCGAAATGTGTCTACACAAACAATACATACAGCCAGGCCATGCGCGGCTATGGAAACCCGCAGGCGACCTTTGCCATCGAATCCTCTTTAGATCAGCTGGCAGAGAAGGCCGGGATTGATCCCTATGAACTGCGGCTGAAAAACGCCAACGAACCTGGCGAGATTACTCCCCAGCACTTCAAGATTACCTCCTGCGGTATGAAAGAATGCATCGATGAGGTCGTAAAAAGGCTCAACTGGAAGGAGAAGAAAGGGAAAGGGGGAAATAGAGGAGTCGGTATGGCATCGCTTATCCATGTTGGCGGTGGCGCCCGCGTCTATAAATCCGACGGGTGCGGCACCATCATCAAGATGGACGATTTCGGGAAAGTGGACGTCTTTACTGGTTCCACTGACATCGGTCAGGGTTCGGAGACGATTATTGCACAGATCGTTGCGGAGGTACTCGGCATCTCCATCGATGACGTGAACGTCGTCAATAACGACACCGACGTATGTCCCTGGGACGTAGGGGCACACGCGAGCAGAACTACCTTTGTCGCAGGGAATTCGGCGCTTGGTGCGGCAAAGAAGATAAAGGCGCAGATACTCGAGGTCGCAGCAAAACTACTTGAGGAAGACCCGGCATCACTGGATATTAAAAACGGCGTTGTCTTTTCCACGAAAAACAACGAGAAGAATACCCCTCTCGGGAAAGCGCTCCGTAAGCTGCACTATACCGCTGGCGGGAAGATGCTCATGGCAGAATATTTCTACGACCCGGCCAACGAGAACTTCGATAAGGAATTCAAAGGGAACCTCTCTGTCTCTTACGCATACGGCGCCCACGGGGTTGAGGTCGAGGTTGATAAAGAGACAGGCCAGGTTAAGATACTCAACTACATTGCGGCACATGATGTGGGAAAGGCGATTAATCCTTTATTGCTGGAAGGCCAGATATACGGCGGCGGTCTCCAGGGTATCGGTTATGCCCTCGGTGAGAAGATGATCTACGAAAAAGGGCGATTGATGAACGGCAATTTCCTTGATTACAAGATGCCCACCGCAAAGGATGTGCCGCCGGTCCAGGCGGTCATTATCGAGTCCGATGAGCAGGACGGGCCATTCGGCGCAAAAGGGATTGGTGAACCTGGTCTCGTCCCTACAGCGCCTGCTATTGCCAATGCGATATACGACGCAGTGGGTGTCCGCATCAAAGACCTGCCTATCACCCCCGAAAAGATACTGAAAGCATTGAAAGAGAAGGAGGGCTCAACCAAGTAGATCGTGAACTGTAAATAGTTAAAAGCAAAAAGCAAAAAATATAAAAAACCAATATGGGGGCAAGCTGATAAACAGACATGCCTCCATATTATTAATATATTCTGGAGGGAGACGCGTGTTCAGCTCACAATAATTTGCCTTGCGCAGGTTATAACCTGGCAAGTATCTCTCGGTTACATTTTGGCATAATTTAACTTGCCTTGATGTTCCCATATGGATACACTATTAAGAGACGGCTCGCAAAGAGTTTCAAGGAATTGAGCGTGACAAGAGTAAGACCGGCCCTTATCATTCTTTTCATCCTGTTTCTTTTCATCCTGTTTCTTTTCATCATGGTATTTCCTGAGCCCTCGCAGGCATCAGGAGATGAGTCTGTCCGTTTCTTCCTCATGGGTGATGGCAGGATTCACCTCCGAAATGCAAAGAACGGGCGTGAAGCGAATGTAAATTTTCGCAACCCTGACGGCACATTGAACAAGGTGGCCCTCACCACAATCGACTCGGTTTTTGGCTTCCCCACTGAGGAAAAAGGTGAACACATCTCCCTGCGGCTTATCTCCATGCTTGATTACTTTTCCGATCTGGTCGCACCTGGTAAGGTAATCTACCTCGATTCAGGATACAGGAACCCCGCATACAATGAAAAGCTGAAGAAATCAGGTGGAAACGTTGCAAGGACGAGTACCCACATAGACGGTATGGCCGTTGACTTTTATATAGAGGGAGTGGATGGCAGGAAACTCTGGGAGATTATCCGCATGGAGAATTGCTGCGGCGTTGGTCACTATGGTAGCAAAAGTGTCCATCTCGATGCAGGGAGACCACGCTTCTGGGAAGCAGCAACCTCGAAAGTACTTACGCGAGAGAGCGACTTTAACCGCCGTATATACCTCTCGTCGGAGTATGATCGTTACAGGGCAGGAGAAAAAGTGCACCTCTCACTCTCATCGGTGAGCGACTTTGGATTCGGGATAAAGAAGAGGGCTACCATCGTCAAAGGCCACAAAGACCGTGGGGGAGATGTTGAGGTCGCCAGCACGAACATCGAAAGTAACGATTTGGCCGAATGCATCCTCATCAGGGAAAGGAGGGTGTCACGATTCATTTACATGACCCTACCGCGCAACCTTACTCCGGGGACGTACAGGATTCATATAGAATTCTGCGAGTGCCCGTTCAAGGAAATGCCCTCCAGCACCTTATCCAATGCAATAGAAGTCATAGCAGAATGAATTGTCAAAAGGTGAAACAGAGAAGACTTTCCCTCATCCCAGTAACTCCGGGCTACTTACTTACCCATGTGATAATTCAGTTTACTTGATGTCCAACGGGGCCGACGCGATGATGTTTCGGAGTGTACATAAGTCCTCTGCCTAACAATCTTGATTGGCGGAGCAAACAACTCCTTCGAACCGGAAATCGTTTCTGTAATTTCTGATTTCTCAATCTCTTTGAGCCTGACTGTATCAAAGACAATCACAGGGATGTATTATGCTTTTCGCTATCTGCTGCTGTTACATCGCTGAAGGTTTTCCCCATTCACGCCAGTCCATGCCGGTTTTCTTTATTAAGGAGGCTATTGAAACTGGTCTGCACAATGGATAGGGGACCGGCACCCACGTTTAAAAATATTGATCAGTTTTTCTCCACCCTCCTGGTAACCCTATTTTTTACCGCACTATGAATATCCTTAACCAGTTGTTCAGAAAATCGGGCCATTGCGTTGCTCATGCCCCGGGCAAGTCCTTCCGCTGTTCGCTCTTTGAGTGGTTCTGAGAACCGATAACCTTTCTGGAATAACACTTTCCTGGTAATTTCTTTCTCGCTAAGGTCGAGGAGCACCACGCTTATACTGAGCATAGCCTTCGCACTGTTCTGCTCATCCAGCTCAAGAAATTCCTCTATGCCCCCTTCAAGGATAAATCTGGTGGTTTCTGCGTCACGGTAGGAGAAGACTGCCCGGAAAATACCTGCGTTCCTTAAGTCGCGGAATAGATAATCGGTGACAAGATCCCCGGGATTAACCCTCCAACGGCTGTAATTGTATATAGCAAGTTTAAACAGGTCTGGCTTATACACCATAGCCGTACTGTTGAAAGACTGGGCTACCGAGAACCGCTCTACTTTCATGAGTTCATCAAGGGCTATGGTGCCCTGGATAACAGGAGGATTATATTCCAGGGTATACTGTTCCACCATGTAATAGGGTTTGGTTCTTGTGAAGCAACCAGAGAGGAGGAGGATAGGTATGAGGATAACCATGAGTCTCATAAAAAAGCTACAGGAATGCGTTTTCATCGTAGTGCCTCTCATCCTTTATTTTGGTCTTGTTTGAGGAGGCGGATCACTAAAAATAAGGAGAGACGGATCGGCATTGAGTCTCTCCAGGAGATTCTCAAGGGTCTCTGAAACCCTTCGGAGGTTTTCGCTTGTGACCTGTATTTCAGTAACAACCCCCTGGACTTTTTTAGTGGTGCCCTCTATAAATTTATCTGCTTTCCCTGTTGTTTCCGCTATATGGAGGGCATTGATCTCTTCCTTTGTTTTGGTAATAACCGCCTTTGCTTCTTTTATTGTATCCCTCGCTTCAACAAGAAGGTCATCAACCACCCCTTCTTTCACTATATTGTTCACTTTATCCGTTATGTTTTCCAGATTATTGGCAACAGACTCTAAGCTTGATAAAATCCCTTTCATTCTGTCACCACTCAGGAACGTTTCCATTGCCTTGGTGGTATATATTATCTGGTCTGAGATTCCCTTAAAATCAACCTGTCTTATCTTTTCAACGATGTTGTTCACACCGGAAGAAATTTGCTGAATATCTGAGGTGCGGGATAATATTACCGGATACTCAGTGCGGAAGGTAATTTTTGGTGATTTAACATCTTCTGATTTTTTCGTGTCGAGCTCAACAAAGACTATACCTGTTATACCTGCTAATGACAGGTTAGCCACAAAGTCACGCACCACTTCCCCCTTGAAGTCAATCTTCATGACCACCTCGATCAGTTTATAATCAGGCGCCACCCTTATCTTTTGCACCCTCCCAATATCAACACCCCGGTACTTGACAATCGAGTCAACCTGCAATCCCTGAACAGATTCATCAAAGTAGGTAACGAACGTGGAGCCCTTTTGGAAATATTGGGTAGCACTTACCCATACAATGGCGCTTACCCCTAACAAGACACCTATGATAACAAAAAGCCCGACCATGAAATATGTTTTTTTCTTTACCATGTTATATTCCTTTGTTTTTCTGTCCTATAATTTCCCTGTGAAAAAATTTTTTCACCAGTGGATCGGTAGAGTTTTCCTTGAGTTCCCATGGGGTGCCTTCGGCAATGATGCCTTTTTTGCTCCTGTCCAGCATGATTACCCTATGAGCCACATTGAAGATAGATTCAAGCTCATGGGTAACAATTACCATGGTAGTTCCCATTCCTTCATTAATGCTTTTTATAAGCAGATCAAGCTCTGCTGACGTAATCGGGTCAAGCCCGGCAGAAAGCTCATCGAAAAAGAGGACATGGGGGTCCATTGCCATAGCCCTTGCAATCCCGGCCCTTTTTTTCATCCCCCCCGACAATTCCGAGGGGAGATGGTTGCCATAACCAGCAAGCCCAACCATTCCGAGCTTCATGTTCACGATAAGGTCGATGGTAGCAGCAGAGAGGTGTGTAAACTCGTATAAAGGAAGTGCAACATTTTCTGATAATGTCATGGAACCAAAAAGGGCACTTGATTGGAAGAGCATCCCGATCCCTCTCCTTAACTTTCCCAGTTCTTCCTCCTCTGCAGTGGTTATATCAATCCCGTTTATGAGTACTCTGCCAGAGGTAGGTGCAGATAACCCTATCATGTGCTTCAACAGGGTAGATTTCCCACAGCCGCTCCCACCTGCAACCACGAGCACTTCCCCCCTAAAGACCTGCAATGATACCTCTTCAAGTATTGTATCTTCACCATAGCGGACGGTAAGTCCCTGAACCGATATGACCGGTTCACTATTAGATACCCTACCTTTTTGGTGATTATCATTCTTTCTCATCATATATAGTAAAGAATAATTGCAAAGACTGAGTCAATCACAATAATAAGGAATAGCGCTGACACCACAGCCGAAGTTGTAGCAACCCCTACTTCTTCAGCCCCGCCCCTCACTTGAAAACCCCTCTGGCATCCTATCCCTGCTATGACTATGCCAAAAACAACGGATTTTATAATACCTGCGATCATGTTGAATAAATCCAGAGCCTTAAATGTTTGCTGAACATACGTGTGAAGTGTTAAGTTTAAGCCCAGCACACCTACGACCATACCTCCCACAATGGCAAAAATGTCTGCAAACAGAGTAAGCAAGGGCACAACAAACATGGCGGCAAAAACCTTTGGTATGGCAAGAAATTTAATAGGATTGAAACTCATTGTTATGAGGGCATCCACTTCCTCGTTTACCTTCATTGTGCCTATCTCCGCTGCAAAAGCTGACCCGGATCTCCCTGCAACGACTATTGCTGTCATAATAGGCCCAAGCTCTCTTACCATTGCTATACTTACAAGTGAAGCTACATATACATTGGCTCCAAGTTGCTTAAGCTGTAAAGAAGACATAAACGCCATGATAAGACCGAGGAGGAAGCTGATGAGACCCAATATGGGGAGCCCATCCACACCCACCCTTTTCATATAGAGCAGAACTTCACCCCACCTTATAGAAAAGGGGTGGCGAAGGGCAAAGACAGTGTCCCAGATAAGCTCTCCTGTAAAGGATATAATGCTGCCAAGGTCACTAAAAATACTGAGGCTTGCCTTTCCTATCCGTCCTATAATACCCGGGTGCTGCTTTTCGGTGATAAGTGGCTGAGCTTTCAGAGCATCGAGATCGAGGAGGTTCATAATCCCTTTCTCTTTCTCAGACATGTGGATCAATGTAAAAGGGATTGACTTCATTTTTGCTTCATTCTCTATCTCAATAAGCAGTAACGCACCAGCGCTATCCATATATTCTACCCTGGCAAGATCCAAAGTGAGTTCTGAGGGGTGTTTTTCCTCAAAAACTGAGTGTATCTCTGACATCATGGTATTCAGATTTTCCAGGGACACATACCCCGAAAAGGAGAGGGTAATGTTACCTTTATCCTCACCTTCAATAGAGATGTGGTAATTCTCCAATAAAGACCCCCTTTTTCTAAATATAACACACTTTAAAAATAGTGAAAAGCGAATAGTTGAAAGCCAGGAGTGGGAATCTATCCAGCTTGCACAGCGAGCGAGAGGGGGAGGTTCCACAAGCTTTGCTTGGGGAGGGGGCGACCCCCTTACGGGGACAGGCGCAAGCCCCGGTAATAGATAAAAAGCTATTTTTTCATGATGTTGTATTTCTTAATTTTGTATCGTAACATCCTCTCGCTTAACCCAAGGTGAGAGGCTGCTTTTGTCTGAATCCAATCATTGTTTGCAAGTGCTTCTGTGATCATTCTCTTCTCCATTGCTTCTATCAGCTCGTTCATGTTCCCTTCAAGGGAAGGCTGACCCTTATCAGGGATGGGCGGCAAGTCCTCCTTGGATATATACTCTCCCCTTGTGAGTACTAAAGCTCTTTCTATAATATTTTCAAGCTCTCTCACATTTCCTGAATAATCATACTTTATGAGCATATCCCTCGCTTCTCTTGTAAATCCCTTCACATTCCGTTTATGCTTATCATTGAACCTTTTGAAAAAAAAGTCCATTAAAAGAGGTATATCTTCCTTTCTTTCCCTTAACGGAGGTATGTGTATTTTCACCACATTGAGTCTGTAGTAAAGGTCTTCTCTAAAGGTTCCATTTTTCACCTCTTCATCGAGGTTTTTATTTGTTGCAGCGATTATCCTCACATCTACCTTCACAGGATGAAGTCCGCCCAACCTCTCAACCTCTCTTTCCTGTATCACCCTCAGCAGTTTCGATTGTAACAGTGGCGAAATATCCCCGATTTCATCAAGGAATATCGTTCCCTTATTGGATAACTCAAATTTTCCTATCTTCCTCTGGTATGCCCCTGTGAAGGCGCCTTTTTCATATCCAAATAATTCGCTTTCCAGTAATGTCTCCGGGATTGCTGCACAATTAACCTTCACGAGGGGTTGGTCTCTCCTGTCACTTAAGGCATGGATAAGATTTACCACAATCTCTTTGCCAACACCACTTTCCCCCGCGATAATGCACGTGGAGTCTGTCTTTGCTATTCTTACAACAAGGCTCGCGACCTCATGCATCTTTTCACTCGAGTAAATAAACTCCTCAGATTTAAATCTATCCTTCAATGTTTCTTTTAAAATCTTGTTTTCATAGACTAAATGTGTTTTTTCCTCTATCTTTCTTATTTTAAAGAGGAGGTCATTGAGTTCTATAGGTTTTGTTAAATATTCAGATGCCCCTCCCTTTAATGCCTCTACCGCATTTTCTATACTCCCGAAGGCTGTTATCATGATTACCTCAACCTCGGGATTCATTTCCTTAAACCTTTTCAGGAGTGTAAGTCCGTCAGTATCGGGGAGTTTATAATCGAGGAGCACAATCTCAAAGGGATTGTCTTTAAACATCTCTATGGCAGTACCCCCATCCCCTGCTTCTTGTGCTCCATACCCTTCCTTTTTCAGGAGACCACCGAGGAGAGACCTTTGTGTTTCCTCATCTTCAACGATCAATATGCTTGCTCTATCCATTTTTATCTCCGCTGGTGACTGGCATAGTGATGATGAAGGTCGTACCATGACCTTCATCACTGATAACCTTTATATCGCCACCGTGGTCTTTTATTATCATGTAAGAGATGGGAAGGCCAAGCCCTATCCCTTTATCCTTTGTCGTATAGTAGTATTCAAAAATATTATGAATCTCCTCTTTTTTAATTCCTATCCCTGAGTCTTTTATATAAATATTCATGTTTCCTGTTCTTTGTTCCGCGGATACCTCTATGGCCCCGTTTTTGTCTATAGCCTCTATACCGTTCAGGATAACGTTATAAAATGCTTGTTTCAACCTTTCTTTTTGACATTGGATACGCATGCTGACATCAACCGTGTTTATTATTCTGATACCCTTTGAATCTGCCTTTTCTTTGAGGATTGTAACTACCTCCTCAACAGTATTATAAAGGTTTTCAAAAACAAATGGGACATTGGCTTTAGTGGAAAGCAAAAATTCTTCCACTATTTTATCAACACGAATGAGCTCGTTCCTCATGATATCAATAAACCTGTAATATTCTTCTTTTTTATTGTTTTCCGGTATAAACTCTCGCTTCAACCGCTGGACTGACATACTGATGGCATTGAGAGGGTTTCTTATCTCGTGTGCCATGCCTGAGGCAAGTTTACCGAGAGAGACAAGCCTCTCTTTGAGTGCTAATTCCTTTTCTATCTCCTTCATTTTTTTCTCGTATCTTCTTTCGAAGAGAAGAATTACATACATACTGAGTGCCCCTGAGACAATTAAAAAGGTGAGTATCAATATGAAGCTAAAAGTTGTCCTCTTCATAATGTTCTGTGCGATCCCTCTCGATACCAATATTTCCATGGTATAATTGGGGAGGAATTTCGAATCAAGGGGTTTGGTGAGGGTAATTACATCCCCCTGTCCCCCGTTCAAAACGAGATAGGGTATCCCCTGCGCATCATATATCTTGATCCCTGAGATATTAAATCTCTTCCCCTCCCTATCCAGTATCTCTTTTATGATAGTTTTTTTTCTGAGCATCTCTAATTCATTGTCGTCTAAGCTGAAGAATATCACATGGTCTTTTACCCTGATACCCATAAGTAAGGATTTATCCTTCTTATCGTCAGGCATCTTTATCAGTGTTTCCTGCTTGTTTAACAGGAGCCTTTTCATCTGTGAAGATGAGACCTGGATGGTCCCTTTTTTCATAACCGTGTTGCCTTGCTTATCTATAACCATGAGGTTTGTAAGAGGGAGTTTTTCTGACTCTATATTTGTTATATTGTGCAATAGGTTGTAAAGGTCTTCGACTATTGCTTCATCATATACCATTATGTTCAGGAAATTGGGTGTGATAAGGGATGGTGATTTCTCGAGAAGGTTCAAATACTCAAGGTTTATATCTATCTCCCTTTTAAGATGCTGGAAGAGTATCTCACCTTCGCTTTTCAGCAGCCCCTCGATACCTTTTTGGATTACCCTAATCTGAAAATACCCTGTTATAGTGATGAGAAAAAAGAAAACTGCGAAAAGCAGGGCAGGAAAGATGGTTGTACGTTTATCTCCCATATCCTCTTTGCATAAAAGGACGTATCATTTTTCTTCTCTCCATGCCGCAGAAGTTATTATACCGTTCCCTCTGTTCTTCGTTGAGGACTTTTGATACTTCTATCCTGTATTGGTTATATAGGTTTTCCCTTGAACCTTCTATTTCCCCTAACTCGTTTCTGATCTTTTCAATCTGTTCATAATTATTCGATGGAGCCTTAGAGAGTCTTCTAAGTTCAAGCCTTTTACTGATGGATTGTCTCTTGAGCGTTTGCCATTCGTTGATGTATCTCTTCCTTATTTCTACTATTTGATGTTTTTGAGAGTCTGTAAGGTTGAGCCCTCTCTCAAACTCGGTGTAGGATTCTTGTGCAAGAAGAGGGGACGAAGAAAGGAGGAGCAGGAGAAGTAAGACATAGAATAGAGAATATTTCACTTTCCTTCCTCCCTGTGAATTTGAAAAATAAAAAAAGGGCTGGTGTTCAGCCCTTTTTTACCATCTACCAGGTCCACCACCAAATCCCATTCTGTGAGGGCCAAATCCTCTTCCTGCAGGTAGTTCATTGAGCTTCTTCATCTGTTCCGGCGTGAGAATCTTCCTCTGCTCGAGCCTTAATTGCGCCATCTTATCCTGCAACTTCTGTTGTAAAGTGCTAATCTCCTTTTGTTTTGAAAGGATTGTTGCTTCGTCAGCATTTGGTTCTGCATACAGCTTTCTTAATTCGAACTTCTTCTGGAACAACTCATATCTCATCGACTGCGTATCATTATGAAACTTTTCCCTGGTTTGCCACATCTTCTCTGCCTGTTCCTTAGTTAAATTCAAATTTGCTGCGAAACCGTAAGGACCTCCCTGCCCTCCAGAGCACAATCCGGGGCCTCCAGATCCACCACGACCCATGCCTCCGCCTCTTTGCCCAAATGCAAATACCGTTGTGGTAAGTGCGATAAAAAGCACTACCAACAGACCAAACATGTACCATCTCTTCATACTGTTCATATTAACCTCCATAAAAGAATTTTTCAAACCATATATTTTATAAAGCAATATCCGTGCCACAGAGTTGTTTTTCATAACTATATGTAATTATTAGAGATAAAAAATAGTGCATATATAGAAGGGATTTTTTAAGGCAATAAATGTCGAAGAGGTGATGAAAATTCGACAATAATGTCGAACTATGTATTGCTCGCTTTAAACCTTGACACCTAAGCACGCTATTTATTACAATGTGAACATCTTTAATAATGTATGTTCACTAAAAAAAGGGGTGAAAAATGGGAAATATAGTGTGCAGGATGTTATTATTATTAGTTCTACTAATCCAATTATCTGGTTGTGCTCTTCTTGCGGGAGTAGCAGCAGGTGGTGCTGTTGGTGCCGGTGCAGTGGCTTATGTGAAGGGAGAATTAGAGCAAGAGTTTAACGTGCCTGTGCCCAAACTTCATAGCGCAACCCTATCAGCCTTGAAGGAATTAAAACTTCCCATTCAGGAAGATAAATCAGATAGCCTCGTAGGAGAGATTTCATCTGAGTTTGCAGATGGCAAGAAGGTGCGGATAAACATAAAGTCACTATCTTTGACTACATCGAAAATTGCTATAAGAGTTGACATATTAGGCGACGAAGCCCGGTCAAAAAGAATACTGGAAACAGTCAATAAACAACTTGGGGTTTCAAGCAAAGCCCAGTAATATAGGAAAGATCATCTGAGGAGCTTATTTCAGTCTTTCCTCTGAAAGCTTAAGGTGATCTGTTTCTACCTCAACGAGTGCTTTGAATATCTCCTTGACTCTTGTGTTTTCTGATTCTGATGCTGCCTGTTTATAAAATCCAATAGCCCTTGTTTCCCTGGCATGGGATTCTTCTAAATTCTCTCTATTCCTTCCATGGCATGTTTCATTGCCCTGAGGGATACTGCTCAGTTTCAATATTTTCTTCCAGATAGCCGCATGTTCTGTTTCAACTTTACCCAGGGCCTTAAACAACAATTTGCCCTCTCCATCATCTGTTTTATCAGCAGCACAGAAATAGAATGCAGCATTGCTTATCTCGACCTGCAGTGCATGTTCAGCATTTGCTTTGTCTTTTTTGTTTAAAGTAACGTTGAAATCAACATTCGCCTTTTTTACCACTTTTATGTATTTTTTATGGGCCCCGCAAAAAGGGCAATTATCCGGTGGATTATTCCCGATATAAGGGTCTCCACATATTTCGCATCTCCATAATTTTACCATTTTATCCTTTTTCGCTGGTTTTTTTGTTGGCATGTTTACCTCCAGTTATTATTTTTTCTTATTTTACCATTATCAATACTCGAATTCCATAGCTTGTAGGAAAAATGTCACCCCCTTTTTCTGTGAAAACCATTGTATATGCATGCAAAATTAGTGTATAAATTTTTTATAGTGTACCTGTCATATAGATTCCCACGGGCAAGCCCGTGGGAATCTATCCGGCTTGCACAGCGAGCGAGAGGGGGAGGTTCCACAAGCTTTGCTTGGGGAGGGGGCGACCCCCTTCGGGGACAGGCGCAAGCCCCGGTAATAGAGTATCACGGTATTCCCGAAAGAAAGGAGGACAAGGTATGAAAACAATATGTATAACCGCTCTGTTATCAGTAATGGTTGTAGGTATGTGTGGCACTGCTCTCGCAGGGGACACTTTAGAGAATGCGAAGAAGAAGGGAGTCCTTATTGCGGGGGTCAGCGATTCAAAACCATTCTTTGGTTATATAGACGAGAAAACCCATGAGTTTGTCGGTTATGATATTGATTTTGCGAGAGCCATAGCAGGCAGGCTTGGTGTGAAGCTAGAATTCAAATCGGTAACCGAGGAAAGCCGTATACCAGAATTGATACTGGGGAATATAGATATTATTGCTGCTACATTGACAAACACCTCTGAACGGGCAAAGCTTATCGATTTTAGTTACATCTACTTTATTACTGGACAGAAATTCCTGACAGAAAAGGGGACGGTGAAAAACCTTGCAGATCTTGAGGGAAAGAGGATCGGGACAGCCAGGGGCTCTACTTCTGAGCATAATGTAAAGAAAGCACTGCCGAAAGCAATAGTTCTTCCTTTTAATGATTACCTGCAGGCTTTTTCGGCACTTCGACAGGGCAAACTCTTTGCTGTGACAACGGACGAGTCTATTTTACTCACAATGCTTGCACAGGCAACTGATAAGGAACGGTTTGAAATTCCAGCCATACAGATTTCCGGTGAGCCCTATGGTCTTGGTATCCGTAAAGGCGACAAAAAATTCCTTGATTTTGTGAACAACACCCTTTTGGAAATGGAAAAAAGCGGGGAGGTGAAAAGACTTTTCGAAAAATGGTTTGGTCCACACACGGCAGCGCCAATGGAAAGGACATTCGTGATTGCTCCGGAGAAATGACTACTCACTACCTTCCAGGGGGCATATCGTTCTATACTGATAGAGTGTTTCAATGGCAGATTCTTCAGGAATATGCTTCCACCCGGGGGATGGATTAGAATAAGAACCCAGCACCTTTCCTTCATTGTCATAATCAGCGCCGGATAACACCTTGAACATCTTTTTCTTACAGTCTATTTCATATATATCCTCGGAGGATTCGTAATTGCCATACCCTTCTATTGCAAGACCTCTCATCAACCTTTCATTCATCTCCCAGTTTCTGCCACCATCCCCTTTCACCACACTTGACAGTTTTACCTTTACGATATTTTCAGAAGGACGCTCTATACTCCCTGCGTCATAGTAGTAGTAACGCATGTCGCTCATGTCAAAGAGCCTCCATTGTGCCCATCCTGCGCACCCTTGAATTGAAACTATTACAGCAAACATAAGGATAATTTTATTTACCATCTTGGTCAACCCCAATCTATACATGACAACTTCTGTACCAATTTTCTCCTATCACACACCATTTTCCTTGTCCAGCATATTTTGTGTATTCCTCACAGTGAGAAAAAAGATAATTTTGACAATATCAGACCCACTGTGTTAAAAATACGGGCAATATGAGCTTGAAAGTCTATAACACATTCACAGGAAGAAAAGAGAAGTTTACACCCATTCATGAAGGTTCGGTGAAGCTCTATGTCTGTGGTGTGACTGTCTATGACCACTGCCACATCGGCCACGCAAGAAGTGCAATCGTTTTCGATGTGGTATACAGGTATTTTACTGCAAAGGGGTACGATGTCAAATTTGTAAAGAACTTTACTGACATAGATGACAAGATTATTAAGAAGGCCCAAGAAGAAGGGATTTCATGGAAAGAGGTGGGAGACAAATACATAACATCCTTTTATGAGGATATGGAGGCCCTGCACATCCTGAAACCAACCTATGAGCCAAAGGCCACTGAACATATAGATGACATGGTACACCTCGTAGAAACACTCTTAAGCAAAGGGAATGCCTATAGAATTGACGGTGATGTCTATTTTTCCGTTGAGAGTTACAGGGAATACGGTGAACTATCGAAGAGGACACTTGAGGAAATGATGGCAGGAGCAAGGGTTGAGATCAATGAGAGGAAAAGGAATCCTCTCGATTTTGCCCTCTGGAAAGCATCAAAAGAAGGGGAGCCATACTGGAATACCCCCTTCGGAAAGGGCAGGCCTGGTTGGCATATAGAGTGTTCGGTAATGAGCGCGAAATATCTCGGTAACCCCTTCGATATACATGGTGGTGGAAAGGATTTGATTTTTCCGCACCATGAGAATGAAAGGGCCCAAACAGAATCAGCAACAGGCATGAGATTTGTGAATTACTGGATACACAACGGTTTTGTAAATTTCGAGAAGGAAAAGATGTCAAAGTCGCTCGGGAATATCCTGTTGATAAAGGATTTTGTCAAGAAATACCACCCGGAGGTGTTGAGGCTCTTTTTTCTCTCGAACCATTACCGAAGCCCCATAGACTATAACGAAAAATCCATAGAAGATAATAACAATGCCCTGAATAGGCTATACTATGCCCTTGAGAGGGTTGCAGACATCCAGAAAAAGGGTATTACACCTCAGAAATATACAGAGGCAGATGAAATAGAAAGAAATTTTTATGAGGCAATGGATGATGACTTCAACACCGCGCTCGCTCTCTCCTCTATTTTTGAAATCTCAAGAACGTTAAATAGAATGATAGACGAGGGCGACGAAAGCCTCGTTCCCTTTATTGTGTATGCACACAACCAGCTTATTTCATTCGCCAATATCCTTGGTCTTTTGGAAGATGAGGTAAACACATTTAATGTGTATGAAAAGCAACGTCATGTAAATCGTATCGGCCTTGCTTTACCCGCCATTGAAGAAATGGTACAGGAAAGGGTGGAAGCGAGAAAAAACAGGGATTATAAAAAAGCAGACAGGATAAGGGATATACTTTCGGAAAAAGGAATCATTCTGCAGGATACACCAAAAGGCACAGAATGGAGGGTAAAGAACATACCTTCATTAAAAGGAGAGGGATAGATGATAGAGGTCAGGTTTCATGGAAGAGGTGGCCAGGGTGCAGTTACCTCTGCGGAGCTTATTGCCCAGGCAGCGATAAAACAAGGTCTTTCTGCACAGGCTTTCCCAGTTTCGGTCCAGAAAGAAGAGGGGCTCCAGTCCTTGCATTTCTAAGGGTCTCTGATAAGCCAATCAGGCTGAGGTCAAGGGTATACCAACCGGATAACGTTATCATATTAGATGCCACATTGTTGGGCACTGTAAATCCTGCCGATGGTTTAAAACACGGTGGTTTTGTGATTATTAATTCAAACAAGTCGAAGGATGAGTTAAGGAAGTTATTCCCTGATGCTAATATTGCCTATGTTGATGCATTGAAGATAGCAAAGGAAGAACTTGGTGTGCCTATCACCAATACGACGATGTTGGGATCCCTTATTAAAATAACGAATATTGTTGATATAGCATCTTTGGAGGAGCCGGTAAGGGAACGGTTTGGAGTGGTTGCTCAAAAAAATATCAACGCTTACATGAGGGCCTATAAAGAAACAGTTATGATAAAGGCATAATAATCACTGATAGCGTGGAGCGTTTTGTGTAGAGTCTTTGTTCTCCTGTCCGCGAAACGCTAAAAAAATCTGAAGCATGAAAGTCTCCGGTAATATCGTTGATGTAGTAAATTCAGTAATCTACCCGGGAACAATAGAAATCCGTGATGGCAGGATAGCCAGTATTGTAAGGGATGATAGAAAGTATGACACATTTATTATTCCCGGCTTTGTTGATTCCCATGTCCACATTGAAAGCTCAATGCTTATACCCTATCATTCCTCTTGCCCTGGGTTTTTGTCAACCTCCTTTCCGGTTGAATTAACATTCTTTAAAAAGCAAAACCCTGAAGAATATGGGCCGGATTCTAAGGACACAACTCAGCTTCACCTGTTGCCTCCTCTGGTCAATGCCGCTGCTTGTCCGGGAATCGCCTTTGAGCGACCACGAAGTCCTATGATTGCCGCCTTTAACCAGTTGATCCCGTCCTCAAAAAGGGTATAGAAAATGGGGACATACAGGAGAGTCAAGAAAGTGGAAACAACGAGACCCCCAATAGCCACCACCGCCAAAGGTGAGAGGCGCTCCAATCCAATTGCCCTTTCGAGGGCGATAGGTACCATTCCCGCCACAGTCCCAAAGGCAGTCATAAGGATCGGCCGGGTGCGGATCCTCACGCTTTCACGAAGGGCGTCAATCGTGGACATGCCTCGTTCCTTCGCCGTTTCAATGAAATCTATGAGGAGAATCGAGTTCTTTACGACAATGCCTGCCAGAAGTATCATTCCCATATTAGCCGATATGGACTGGGTTCTCCCCACAAGAAGCAGGGACCATATGGCACCTATCATGGCAAGTGGGATGGCAGACATGATGGTAAGGGGATTCACAAAGGAATGGAACGCGGGGACGAGGGAGAAATAGAGGAGCACCATAGCTATTACCAATGCCGCGTTGAAGGCCGCCTGGTTCTCCTTTGCCTGCTTCGCGTCTCCTACCTGACTGATTTTGTATCCGGGGGGCACTCTGAGGCCCCGGAGAGCCTTCTGCACATTTGCCATAATGTGGGAGAGGGCCGCCTTTTCGCGATACCCGTAAACGTCTATGCTGTTCTGCATGTCCTGGCGGGTCAGGAGGGACGGAACATAATTCGTTGTGATGCTGCCCAGAAGAGAAAGAGGGATATCGCCTTGAGGCGTGTGCACGCGGAAGGATGCAAGATTCCCGGCGTCGTTCCGATGGGTCTCCCCGAGCCTGATGCGTACGGGAAATCCATCTTCGCCGGCAACACGAAAGATGGATGAAACCCCGCCCTGAACGCCTGACTGCACCTGGGCGGCGATTTCCTTGGGAGAGATTCCATAATAGCCGCAACGCTCACGGTTTGCCGTGAACACGATCTCCTTCTTGTCCATTCCCCATGAAAGAGACACGGACTTCAGTCCCCCTGTCTCTAAAAGACGCCTTTTTACCTCATCGCCGATCTTGTAGACCTCCATCGGGTCCGGGCCCGTCACTATCACGTCCACAAAGGCCCTAATGCTCGACATGGGTGTAGCACCGTAATCAAACACATCAACCGTTTTGATCCCTGGGATTCTGAGAAATTCTCGATGAATGATCTTTTCAATCTCCCACATGCTCTGTTTCCGGTGGTACCGGTCGACCAGATTTACCGTCATGTTTCCCTGCTGCGGGTTCTTGCCGCTTCCGAAGGAGACTACGGATGGCTCGGAACCGAGGGTCGCACTGGAGGATACGACGCCTTCCTTCTGTGTGATGATCCTGTCCATTTTCGTAAGGATGTCATTGGCCTGAGCGAGGGACGAGTTGGCATCTGCCTCAAAACTGATTTTGATGATGCCCGTATCCATCGGGGGCTGCACATTGCTGCCCACAAGTGGCTGGGCAAATTCGATGCTGACTGCCCAAAGCACAACCGCTGCGGCGACAAAGAAGAACCGGTACTTCAAGGCCATATCCAAAGCCCCTGTGAAGAAGTCACGGATACCGTTTACAAAACGATCGCTGCCCCTGGCTATGAACCGCTCGAATCTGTTGTTCTCATGACGCGTTTTCAAAATGAACGGCGCCAGGATCGGGATGATAGTGACCGACACGACATACGAGGCCACGAGAGCGATGCAGAGAGACAGGGACATGGGACGGAGCACGGTCTGAACGTAGCCTCCCACGAAGATGATCGGCACGAGCACGACAATGGTGGCATAAGTACCGGACAGGATCGCGAGCATGACCTCCTCAGTGCTCCCTGCAACCAGATCCTTCAGCTTTTTGCCTTTCTCGCGGTAATGGCGCTCAATGTTCTCGATTACGACAATGGCGTCGTCGAGCAGCATTCCGACAGCAAGGATCACCCCCGTGAGGGTCACCATATGGAACTCGAAGCCAAAGAACCACATGACAGCAAAGGTCAACAGGTAGGTAAAGGGGATGGAGATGGCGCACAGCATCATGGTCCGCAGGTTTCCCAGGAAGAGGAAGATAACGATCATGGTGATGATGATCGCGTCCCTGAGGGAATCGAGCATGTTCTCCACGCTGGTCGTGACCAGGTTCTTCTGGGTGTAACTTATCTCAAATTCAATGAAGGGATACCGGTCCCTGAGCTGCGGCAAATAAGATTCCACCGCAACGATGGGGTCCAGCGTGTGCCCACTCTGGGTGCGCAGGATATTGATCCCTATCGCTTCCTTGCCGTTCCCGTGGTAGGCAGACTGGGGTTCCTGCTCCGCCAACTGAATTTTGGCGACATCCCGGAGGTGTATGACGCCTGTATCGCGGCGCGCTACGACCAGGTCGGCGAGCTGTCCGATCCGGGTAGCTGCTCCTTCTGTCTTGAACAGGTATTGTCCCTCTTTCTTAATGATGATCCCCTGGGGGATGTTCTGATTCTGAGCAGAGACCGCTGCCATAATGTCCGTTATGCCGATGCCGAAACGGGTGAGACGGTCGGGCTCGACGGAAACGAGCACCTCTGGCTGGTGCGCACCGAATATTTCCACATTACCAACGTCCGGTATCCGGAGAAGCTCTTCCTTGATTTGGTTATCGGCAAGCTCACGGACCTTCCTGAGATCGGCCGGGTAGCCCTGCTTTGGGGAAAGGGCAAGGGTCATTGTCGGCTGAGTGGCCTGACTGATCTTAAATATCTGCGGCGGCCGAATACCTTGTGGCAGTCGTGCAGTAACCTTGCTCAGGGCGTTCGCCACATCGGTTGCCGCCGAATCGAGGCCTTTTTCGTACTCGAACTCGGTAAGTACGACTGACACCTCGTCTTTCGAGGTCGAAGTTACCGTTCTTACCATGTCGATGGTCGAGACTTCTTTCTCGATGATCCGCGTTATATCGGTCTCCACGTCGGCGGCTGCAGCGCCCGGCATAAATGTTATAACGCTGATCTGAGGACGGTCCGTGTCGGGAAAGAGGTTGAAGGGCATTTTCTTATAGCCGATGATCCCGACGACAGAAAGGAGGATAACGACGGATAGGATAAGATGGGGTTTTTCGATGTATCGTCTAACGAACTTCATTATTTACCTGCCCCTGTCGTGATTTTCATCCCCTCTGCAAGGGTAATGAGCTTATTCTCCTGGGCCACGGCCACCTGGGTGCCGGCCGTGATGTCCCCCTTGACCGCCGCCTTCCCGTTATCTACCCCGAGAACTTCTACCTGACGGATGTGGACAGTTCCGTCGTTGATCGTATAGATGAAAGCCCCCTTGCTTGTGCGGAAAATAGCGCTCTCAGGCACGATGAGACCCGTGACCTTGGCGGTCAAGATATCAACCCCCACCGTTGAACCGGAGGGAAGCCCGAAGGGGCTCTTTTGCAGGATCGCCTCCACGGAGCCAAGGAGGTTCTTACCGAGGGCGGGATACACCCTGGTGACCGGTACCTCCAGGCTCTCCTGACCGTTATTGAGCAGGAGTCTGGTACCGGGTCTCATTCTTCCCAGAAGTTCCTGGGGCACCTGCACGACCACCTTGACCGGGGACAGTTGCTGGATTGTCAGGATGGCCTTACCCGGAACGGCAAGGTCGCCCGGTTCAGCCGACCGTCTGGTCACGATGCCGGAGAAAGGGGCCTCTATCCGGGAATACCCGACCTGTAACCTGGCTGCCTCCACATTCCTCTCAAGTCCATGAATGGTCTCTTCATAGGCATCCACGGATGCTTTCGCGCTGTCAAGGGTTGCCCGGGAGCGCTCCAGGGCCTCCTTCGAAATGGCCCCTGCCGCATAGAGCTTCTCATCCCGTTCCGTTACGGAACGCTGCGTTTCATAGACACTCCGTGCGCCTGCGAGCCGTTGTCTCGTTGCGAGCACCTCTGCTTGACTCGATTCCGCCTTCCTGGACAGCTCACGGTCGTCGATGGTACAGACGATCTCCCCCTTCGCGACACGATCACCCTCCCGTTTCGTTAATGACAGGATGTAGCCCGTGATGCGGGGAGCAAGATCGGCCTGCACGTATGCCTGAATCTCACCTAATTGCCTGCTCTTCACATCAATACTGCCATCAGTCGTCAACGCGGTCTGAACCGCTGGCGGCTGGGACGACGGTTTGGGCAGTGCCGCGAGGGATTTCTGTCTGCTGATCATGACGGCTATCCCTCCTGTAATAACGGCTATGATTACGATCGCAATAACGATTTTTTTCTTCATTGTAAGTATTCCTCCAGAGTGCCTGTTGCCTTTCGATAGGCAACAAGAGCAGCATTGTAATCGAAAAGCGCCTGCGTATAGTTGGCAACGGCGTTTATGGACGCTGCCTGGGCCAGAAGAAGGTCCACCACCGCACCTGCTCCGCTATCATATCTTTCCTGCTCGATCCTGAATGATTCCTCCCCTTGGGCTACCGCCTTTTCTGCAGCCGAGATCCGGTTCCTGCTCTCCTCAATCGAGGTAATAGCATTTGCGACCTCAAGCCCGAGTTGATTCTCCGCAGCTCTAAAGCGTTCCGATGCCCGGTCCGTCTGTATGCGCTCGCGTGAAAGATCAGCATAGAGAGAACGATCGAAGAGCGGGAAGCTGAGAGTCAACCAGGCAATCCAAAGAGTATCGGTGTACTTCAGGGTGTACCCATGCCAGCGGGTGTCACTGGCGAAGACATTTGCGGTGGGAAGAAGTCTACCGACTGCGAGTCTTCTATTCAACTTTGCCTCTTCAACGGCTTTCTTCGGGATAAGGTACTCGGGCCGCCGCTCATGGGCCACGGCGACACCCGATGAGAAATCTGCCTTGAATTCATCCGCAACAAGCCGGTCCCTAAGGGTTGGCAGAGGATTCTGGGCCTCCGGCCCTTCCCCCATCAGGTACCGGAGGGTCGCCGATGCATTCTTGAGTGCCTCTTCGGTCGCCAGCAGTCTCTGCCGTTCGTTGGCGAGCTGCACATCGACCTTCAGAAAATCCACCCGCGCGGCTCGGCCCAAATCGAGCAACAGGCGAGTGTTCTTCACCTGCTCCTTGAGTGCGTTCACGGATGCCTGAGATGCCTTACGTAGCTGCTGGAGCTGAAGAATTTTGTTGTAGGTGTTTGCCGTGTTGGCAATGATGTCGTTCTTCGTTTGTCCGGCAGTTAATACCTGGATGTCCCGGCGTACCTCGGCTAGAGATACCCCGGTGGATATCTGCCCACCCTGATAGATGGGAAGGGTCAGAGTAGATCCCAGCGAGTAGTAAACGTCGCTGAATTGAGGCGGGATCTTGGCCGACTGAGCTTGGATGTAGGGAAAAGGCTGTTCTCGCCTTATATAGGAGCCGTCGAGAGACAAACGAGGCCAATGTTTTCCCTGTGCCGACGCTACCAATTCCTCGGCACTTTTGATGCCCAGTACAGCTTCCTTGATCATAGGATTCCTTGCGAGAGCTGTTGAAAGGCATTCCTTGAGCGTCAACCCTTCGCTGTTGTCCTGGGCGGTAGCTGGTACCCTCAACAGCAAAAAAAGGGCAATCATACCCAGCCAGAAACTCAACTTCATTCTCGATTTCATAGGAGAACCTCCATGTTCAACCGACCGTGTTGGGCACAGCGATTATCGCTGCCCTAATCCTTGCTCCCAAAAGGACCCATTCATGGACACTGCAACCCGGTCCTTTTTCGCATCGTCCCTTCGATCAGATTAAAAAACCTCAGCTGCTGGTCCTTGTCGAGCATCTCCTTGAACTCCAACATATGCGACACCGCTGTCTTTTGCACTTCGTGCTGCAGCCGATTTATCTCTGAAATGGTGGCGTCAATAGCTTTGGTATCGGGGTTATAGGCCCGCATGAGCGCGACAAGGGAGATTCTCTTCTGGTCAATCTCCCGTCTCTTCTCCTCAAGGTCAGCGTGAAAGGCGAATGCCCTCTGCTGCATCGTCCTTAGCTGTTCCGGCCTCAGGGAAAGTTCTTCAAAAGGGCAGCTCGGGACTTGCCAGCCGGGTTTCTGTAAGCTATAGCTGAAGGGCGAGGCCTGGTAACGTGACTGTTTATAGTGGGTATAACCTGCCGAGATGAGGACGGAGATGTTCAAAAGCAGGGAGAGAACAAGAACAAATTTTAGTATATTATCTTTCATTTTCTACCCCCGTCATGGAGACATAGATACCGCCTATGGAGCCGGAAGGCGCAGCTTCGAACACATCAAGAGCAAAAGATAACCGTACCTCTGCCGATGTCAAGAAGGGCGGTTTGCGTGCCGTGAGCAAGTTACCGGAGATGAGCCCGATGATCACAATAATGAGCGCAAAGGCGACCTCGATGGCCCTGAGAAAAACAGGCCTAACAAAGAAACTGCTCCAGACGCTTCTCTTTCTTTCCGTGAGGCTCGCAATGACCCGTGTGGAAAAACCGTATGGCGCAGGAAAGCGCTCTGCAGACGTAAATATCCCGTGAACGGCAAGAAGCTCCGCGAGTTCATTCCGGCAGGTCTCGCACTCCCGGAGATGAAGGTCGACGATTTCCTTCTGTTCCGGGGCCAGTTCATCATCGATGTATTCGGAAAACATTTTTGTTGCAACCGAGCATTTCATCTTTTGTCTCCCCAATCTATTAAACGTTTGAAATCCCTTTTTTGTTCCCAATAATTTTCTTTTCCCTATAGCTTGTCACGGAGAAGCTGCCGCAACTCATCTCTTGCCCTTGATATTCTTGATTTTACGGTCCCGATCGAGATCTGGAGCACCTCAGATATTTCTTCATAGGAGAGCCCCTCTATCTCCCTGAGGACAATAACCGCCCTGAAATCGGGTGTCAGTGATTCAAGGGTCTCCTTGATGACCGCTCTAACCTCCTTTGACTCACAGACCTTTTCCGGGGAGGGCCCCTGTGACGCAATCTCAAAGATCGAAGCTTCATCTTCCACCAAGAGCCTTTGGGACTTTCTCTTGTAGTCGATACAGGTATTGAGGGCAATCCGGTATAGCCAGGTATAGAGGGATGCGTGGGGCGTAAAGTTTTTAAAGCTCCGGTAGGCATTGACGAATACATCCTGTGCCGCGTCCTGTGCATCCTCTCTGCTGCGAAGCATGTAGACACAGAGGTTGAATATCCTGTCCTGGTATTCTTCTACTATCCTTTTGAAGGCTGTTTCAGGGTCTTGCTTGAATAGTTCGATCACATGTACGTCGCCGATAGTCTTCATAGTATCTTTGAGAAAGAAGCTCCATGCTGACCATTGCTATTCATACTCCAGTATACCTCCCTTTTTCAACAAGGTCTTTTTGAAAAGAACTCCTGCCTTTTTTCTTAAGAAATAGGCGTGGGCAACGGAGAAGACTGTAAGTGGAGGGTAGAGGACAACGACAATCTTGAAGGCATAGGTAAAGGCCTGTGCGGTCCGATAGTTGGCCAAAAGACCCAGCAGACCGTACATTCCAAACACTACGGGCATGAGGGTGCCTGCATACTTACCGATCAGCTTAAGTTCCTGGTCCTTCCGGTTATAGTACCTTATACCCATGTCGTCAAGGGTCCAGAGGGTAGACAGAAGAAGGGAGACAAAGACCGTAACAGCGGTAATCACGAGGAGCCGGGCAAGCTCAAACTGGCCTTGAGGTATGAGTAAGGAGGGCTTGACTATTGGCCCTGCGATCAACTGGAGAATAGTAAGCAGCTTCGTGCCAAAAAGCAACCCGATGCCAATCCCCTGAAATGGCCGGAACACCCAGTGTTTCAACCGATGAACGGTGAAATCTCGCCCCTGCTGTATCTGCAACAAAACCTTTTTTCTTCTCTCAACGATGAAACTATAGATAGGGATGAGAGCATACAGTGGAAGGCACAAAACGAGCGTAAAGCGGAAAAACCTGAGCAGGGCTTTCCATATAGCCTGCCAGCCTTTCAACGGATGGGGATCGCCAAAGAAGGCCGTAAAAACAACGGTAACCAAAAGGACTAACAGGGCAGGTGCTATCGCAATGAACCCAGCCAGGAAAAGTTTTTTTGGTGATCGGATTGTAACCTTCGTCCCCCTTTCTTATTGTCGGATGCTACCATTCGCCTCTATGAGAGAAAATGGCCTATATGAAACATCCATCAAGTATCTTATACCTATTAAATTAAACGTTCACAAGCCCGATTTTGTTCCATTATTTTGCTCACCGGTCAGGACAGATGCAATTATCATCTTTGCTCGTTGCTCTCCTACCCTTATAAAAAACAATACATTTTCACCCCGCTTTTCAGGGGTCAAAAGACTTTGGCAGTAGTTCTTTACCCTGCAAGCTTAACGCTTGCCTACTCCTCAAGGTTTTTCTCTGTTCGCTTTGTGAATCATGCCTGTGCAGCATTCCCGGGCGCTCAATACCTTCTCATTACCGCTTGAGCGGTCAAGTTGAATTATATTATGAATAAGCCGAACGATACAAAAAGAGCGCTGGTAATAGCCACTGGGATTACGAATCACGTTTGGGAAATGAAAGATATCATTTCTCTTGGTAATCATCAATTTTTGTACCTGCTGAGCCTCCAGCCTTTGTAGATGTAGCAATGCATTCAGTCAGAGAAAAACAAAATCACGCTTTCAATCAATACAAATGTTCAACTATCCAAAAAGGTGGGTTGATAACAGAGGTGAAATACATTTTCTTACTACATACGAGTGACGATATGCGGAACCCCCTCACATCTTGATCGCCTTTTCCTCTTTCGTGATACGCCTTCTTTCTTCTTCCCTGATTTCACGGCGGAGAAGTTTTCCTACCTTGGACTTTGGCAACATATCCCTGAATTCAATGTAACTCGGGATTTTATATGCAGCCAATCTGTCCCGGCACCATTTCGTAAGGTCGGTTCCCCCCACTCCTCTGGCGTCCTGTTTGAGCACTACAACTGCCTTGATCCTCGCCCCTCCCTTCTCATCGGGGACACCGATCACGCATGCCCCGATAACAGCAGGGTGATCCTGAAGAACCGACTCAATCTCGGAACAAGAGACCCTGAATCCTTTATGCTTTATGACATCTGCGCTTCTATCCATATAATAAATCTGTCCCTCATCGTCCATCCGAACAAAATCCTTCATCCGGTACCATATCTTGCCGTCAAGCTCAACGTAAGAAACTGCCGTTTCTTCAGGCTTATTCCAGTAACCCTTCGGGATATAGTCAGAGGTAACCAGCAGTTCCCCTGCCATGTTCGGTGGAACCGGTTCCAGTGT